>CALJPJ010000197.1 GCA_937980625.1 uncultured Bdellovibrionales bacterium | reverse complement strand
TCCCGTACCCGCCCATAAATTAACCCTCCAAAAGCGGAGAGTACCACCATCAAATAACGCACCTTGGGAGACGTTTTGATTGGCAAATAGACGCGAGACATTATGATAAAATAAGAACAGTTATTTTTTAATTGTTGTAGTTTGCCAGCGATTTTGTCACGGCTGAAATCATTAAGGAAATTAGTTTTTGACTCAACCTTATGTTTCATTGAATTTGATTTTTAGTCTTTAACATAGCTAAATAAGGTTATCTATTTAGCTATTGATTACCGCAATATTTAGTATCGAGGAAATAGATTTCTTGTTTGTTATTTTGAGCTTAGTCCAGATGACTCCAACTATATAGACGCGATACATATACTTTGTTTTAAAATTTAACTTAATATCATGTTATGAATCCAATAACACATGGAATGATTGGTTGGATAATATCTCAACCACTAAGAAGTCGAAATGATCGAAGGTTAGTTACTCTTGCAGCAGTGACACCAGATATAGACGGATTAGGTATTTTTTTGGGCATTGAGTACTATACAAAACTTCACCATACTTTTGGCCATAATATATTTTTTGGATTTATTTTAAGTTTATTTTTTTCTTAGCCCTTCTATCTTACCATTTACATCTACTAGGAGATTTATTAGGAAGTGGTTATGGATGGGGTATTCCTTATTTTTGGCCACTTAGCCTTTCCAAAACTATTTTTAAAAAACCATTTTTTTGGGAACTTGCAAGTTGGCAAAACTTTATTATTACAATCTTATGCCTTATATTAATACTTATAATTATTAAATATAAAAGAAGATCAGTTTTTGAGATTTTGTCTGAAAAATATGATAAGGAAATAGTTCTTGTAATAAGTAAATGGCTATTAATAAAGTAGTATACCAATAGGTCTTAAGAGCTATACTAGCATATCAAATTAATACTGAATAACGCTCTTAAACCAGACTTAGCCTCCCTTACATCATCAAACAGCCAATGGACCTCTTGATATAGCCGATTATACGAGAGTCTCTCTTTATCAAAAACACAAGCTTGAGAATTTCGACAAAGAACTAAAATAGTAATCAAAATAAAGTAACATATTTTTTTACACACTTAGTATCTATAGTTCTATTTGATTTCCTGATGAGTCTATTTTATACACAGAACCAAATAGACATTCATCATTACTTAACTCAATAGTCACATAAAAAATTTGGTTAACCCTATAACTAAGGTTTACAACAGAAATTTGCACTGTATTTTCAATCAAATGAGCACTTTTATAATAATCAGCCACATCCACCCTTGTGCCTCCTTGCTTCGCTCCAACTGAAAAATGTGGATTTAAATGGTCATAAATTTCATCCATAGAGTACTCAGCACAAAGCTTTTGTGAATCGATTGGCATTATTTTTTGTCCAAAATGGTCTGTAATTGGTTTAGGGGACTTGTGCCAATAATCAACTTGAGAGGACTGAGCACCACTCGAATACAAAAACATTATCATCGTAAACACTAAACTTAACTTCATTGACTAAAACTCCATTATTTATAAAAGGTTGTCATACTAATTTGGTAAAAAATCTCATAGAGCTTTGCTTTGACTCCAAAGATGGCCGAATAAAAGGCTTATGTCTTACTGGAGGGGTAGCTATCCCCTTTGCTAGTTTTTACAATTTTATAACCACTAGCAATTGGAGATTGCAGTTCACTGTGTGAAGTTTAATTTTTTATTACTTTTATAGAAGTAGAGAAGTTCGTCGATGCCTCACAATCAAAGTAATCACATTTCACACTTTCCATATCTAATATTGCTGATCTAGCATCAATAGAATATACAAGATTTTCTATTGTATCTTCATAAACGGTTACACTGATTTCATACTTACCTGAAGATACTTCTTTAGCTGAGTTAAATGAAAGCACATTCGCAATTTTAAATGTAGCATCAGTACTAAACTCCTCACCTTTAGAATACATTGTAAAGTAAACTGTTTGAGTGGGCGATACATCAGTGCTGCCACCAAGATCATTAACCACGACATTCACCATAATATTGTTATCATTAGATAACTGAACTAATTTAACAACTCTAGCTATAACTACCTGAGAATCCCTGTGATTACTACTTTCAATGATTTCTTCAGCAAAAGCAGGCGTCACAAACAAGCTGACCAATATTAATTTAATTAATGTTTTCATAAAAACTCCTTAATTTAAAGTATTCATTTCTGTAACACATTTGCCTAATTTATGTAAACTGTAGAATTTTCATATTTTTTTTTAAAATTAAAACTGGTTCTGCTAAGTGCTCTAATCACACAAATTACTTTATTAAATAGATCTAAAGTCACCTATAAAGTTGACACATTTTTTACATAAATGACAATACTTTAATTAAAATTAAGTAGAAGAGATAACCAATAACACTTTACACTATCATTTAGTTATTAGATTTTCCTCTGAGCACAACTAATTAAAATACAAACTAAAGACTTACTCCTTCAGAATTTCATATTGTGTCTTTTGTAAGACATTGAATATAGGCAGTATGTTTTTAGGCGGATGCACATTAAATAAATGTGGTAAATTAATCTTAAGCTTTCCTGATTTATCAAATTGACTAGCAAAAGTCCCCAAGCCTTTGGTGCTCACATGCCAATTAGTAATTTCACCAATTACAGCATTAGCAAATTGGAAAGCTTCATATTCATTGATCAAAGTTAAAAAGTCTGAAAAACTTAGCTGCTCACTTATTTTTTGCTGCTCAAATGCAGCCATATATCTTTTTTGTAAGCTAGTTTTATTTTCAAATGCCTGAGCCAATTGATAAGCATGACGAGTTTCATGGATTAAAAGTAAAATATTTAGGTAGGGGTTTGAATCTTCGGCAATTTTTTTAGGATTTAACAAAACACGCCCTAATGACTTATTGGCAAGGTCAAAGTCAAAGTAAGCACTGCCTTGAATTATGTCATCTTCAATTATTAGCTTCGGCGGCTTGATATTCATTGATTCAACTTGAAGTTTAAATACTTTACCTAAAACTATATATTGTTCTTTAATAGATATTTTTGACCAAGATTTTAATTTCACATCTATTTTTTCTGACTTGAGTGTCTTTACAAACTGTTTTACAGATATATTTGTCAACTCAGATAAATGACTTATACTACTCTCCCCTTGGGGCTGCAATACAAAGGCTAAAGGATTTTTTAATTGTAAGTAATTGTTTGCATAAAAAGAATCGAATACTGGTTCTGAATAAAGTTCACAACTAGACCCAACTTGAGATATGAATAAAAAATATATAGTTACAAAAAACCTTTTCATTTGCGACCCTTTAATCAATTAAAGTTAATGACTTTGATGACTTAGTACCTTGTGGAGTTAATGAATTGAAATATGAATAGCTCAGCTTAACAGTCTCTCCCACAAAAATACCTTGCAGTGATTCAACTTCCACTAAAAGCACCTCAGCAACATAAGATTGACAATCAACATAACTCCCCTCCATGGCTTTTGAATTGATAACTTTTACGGTTATTGTATCGCTTTCAGAATTTATATTTTGATCAATCAAAGTTACAACTCCATTAAATTCACATTTTTCAACATGTGAGCCAAATGCAGCAAAGCTAAACATTAAAATCATATAAACTAATAGTATTTTCATTTTTAAATTCTCCTTTTGTAAACTCTCAAACTCTTTATTTGTTTGACTTAAAGTACTCATTAGCGCTATTTATGTTTCTAGTAAAGTGATGATTTTTATGTAATGGTGAATTTATGGAAACAAACGAAGTGAAGTATTTTATTCAAACTGCTCAAACCAAGAACTTACGTAAAGCAGCGGAAATAATGGCAGTATCGCCATCAGCCGTGAGCAAAGCTATTGGTCGGCTTGAGCAGGAGCTTGAAACTAAACTCATTGAACGTGTGGGACGAAACTTAGCATTAACAAAAGCTGGACATTTTTTTGCTAAGCAAGGTGCTGAATTCTTAGCCCTAGAGCGACAAATTGTTATGAACCATAATAAGAATTACTCTGATTTAGAAATAAAAATTGTAGGCCCTGAGCTCCCCTTATCGCAATGGGGCCATCTAATTACAAAAAAAATTATAAAAACTAACCCCAGTGCACAAATAAAATTTAAAACAACAACAAACCAAAGAGGTTTAGACCTAGTCAACTCTTATCAAGCCGACTTCGCTCTATTTACAGTAGAGAAAAAAATAAAAAAAGATCAAAATTTAATTAAAAATTTAGGGACGTTTTCATTCAAAATTTTTTCATCAAAAAATCACCATTTAGCTAAAAAAAATAAAATTGAAATTATAGACATATTAAACGAAAAGTTCGCACTCACCAACTCTAATGCTCTATCCCTATTTAATAAAAAAACTCAAACCGATGGCTGGCCTATTAATAATAAGTTTAACAGAAAAAAATTATTATTGACTGATTCTTTAAAAGCACTGGACTCTGTTTTACTTAATGGCTTAGCCATATCTTACCTTCCGGATTTTTATGGTCAAAATCTAGGACTTAAAGAAATTAACATAAAAGGGTTCCCTTACAAAAAGACTTTATCTGTTTATTTATGCCGCAATAAGTATGGGCTCAACAATATATGGTCTTCTTTGTAATTGAGCCCTGTTAAACTATTCAATTCAGTAAAATTCTGAAGAAGAATTTTTCAGTGATTCTATAAATCAGACTGGCATCAGTTTTAACTATAGTAACAATAGCTCCTTTTAATTATATTTACTCATAAGATGGATATACAAAAAGCACATAAGGAGATTTTAATATGACAATCAATAAATTATTTAATGTGCTAGTTTTAGGTGGTTCAATGCTAGTTTCTACTAATGGTCATGCCAGCAATGACTTAACGACTGATAAAATTGCTTTTTGCACATCTACAAATGAATGCAAAGAAGCTTTAAGCTGTACAGATCAAGGTGATGTAATCAAAAAAATGGTCCCTAAAGATGGTATAAGCTGCTGCTGGGGAACTTCTTGTGCAGATTTAGACGCCTTAGATAGCAATGATTAAAACACCACAAGCTGTTAAGCAAATTTGGGCAAACCGCAAAAAGATTGAACTCGAAGCCGCTGCCCTATTTGCTCAAATAGCCAAAGAAGCAAAAGTGATTTGGGGCAATAATAACGCTATCACTGACCTTGCAAACCAAGCCTATCAAGATGAACAGCGCCATGCTGATTTATGTCAGAAAATTATTGGTACTAAAAAAACTCCAATACAAAAGCTAAACTTAGAAGTTCAACTTGGCCCTAATCACCTTTCAAGAGTTGAGCAATTGGTATACACAAGTATTTCATTAAGCTGTGTCACTGAAACTTTAAGCACAGCCCTTTTACTCGAAATGAAAAAATTAGCGCAACCCAAAATTATAAGAGATACTGTTCATGAAATTTTAACTGATGAAATAAGACATAGCCGTATCGGCTGGGCTATTCTTGCCACACTTCCTAAAAATTATGACCTTTCCTGGGTTTCAATGTATATCCCTGCTATATTGAATGAAGCTTATCAAACAGAGGTCAAACCAATGCTTAGTCGCAATTATGACAACCAAAGCCTTGAGCCTTGGGGTATTTTATCTCCCAAGAAATCAAATCTAATTGTAGCTAAAACTATTAAGGAAGTCATTAAACCTGGTCTCAACAAATTTAACATTAAGATCTCAGCTTAATATTACTAATTCAGTTTAGTCGTTTTCAATTATATTTTATTTTGTTGAGCTTTTATTTTTTGAGCTTGCTAAATCTCTAGCCTTCTTAGTATTCAACCGCATGGGAGCCATTAAAAAACCTTTAAATTGACTTATATAATCCGCGGAGGACAATATTATTTGTTTTAAATCATCACCTTTTAAACTTGGATTTTTATTTAATATAACAGCTGCTGCTCCTGCGACCATTGATGTTGACACACCGGTTCCAGATAAAAACCTAAACTGATCTTCTCCATTCATTGTTAGATGAATACTTAAAGCCTTTTCACCTGGAGCCGCAAGATGAACATTTACTCTCCCAAAATTGGTAAACCTTGATAAAACATCATTTGCTGTTGAAGAGGCTACAGTGATTAAGTTTGGAATGTCATTAGGGCCTGGATAGACTTGAACAACGTCATTATTAGAAGCATTGTTACCCGCCGATGAGACGATTAATAAACCATGATTGGATGCTTTTAACAATGCTAACTCTAGAGCCAATGACTTATTTTTACTTCCCCAAGAGCTATGCAGTATATGCGCTCCATTATCTATTGCATAGTCAATAGCTTTAATTGCATCAAA
>CALJPJ010000196.1 GCA_937980625.1 uncultured Bdellovibrionales bacterium | reverse complement strand
ATTATTATTGTTTTACCCACCAAAATTGATCACCAACTTCATACTTGTAAGTCACGCGATCTGTTCCCATTTTACTTGTGTGCCCATAAAACTCGTAAATATCATTAAACATAAATACATAGGGAGCATCATTAGCAATTTCTTTATATATTACATTCCAAAGTTTAACTCGTTTATTATAATCAAGCTCTTGTCGGCCTTCATCAATAAGCTTATCCACTTTTTTATTACTGTAGCTAATAAAATTAGAACCTTGGTTTTTGGCACTATCTGTATGCCAAATTTGTTTAGGGTCATTATCTATTGAGCCTCCGCCCCACCCCAGCCTAACGGCATCAAACTTTTTATCATCTAATGACTTAATAAAACTATTCCACTCCACTAACTTAAGTGACATTTGAATACCAGCTTTTTTAAGATCTTCTTTATATACTGTTAAATATTTCTCAGCATCTTTTCTTGAAAACATTAAAGTAAACTTAAAGTCTTTTTTCTTACCATTAATTACTTTATCTAAAGTCCCATTTTTATCTGTATCTTTCCACCCGGCTTTTTTCAATAAGGCTTTTGCTTTAGCAGCACTAAACTCAATGGGCTTAAGGTCTTTAGGAGCATAGGGACTTTGACGGTACCATGGACCCGTCGCCGGCAATGACATTCCGTAACGAAATTTTTTAATCATTAGCTCTCGGTTCATTAAATGAGCTAATGCCACCCTAACATCACGACTTTTAAACAAATCATTTTTCAAGTTCCAAGCAACAAAACTATAGCTTTTCACTTCTTTATTTTTAGCTTTTTTCTTGTGTACTTTAGTACCCCAGAGCTTACCAACTGCTTTTTTTACATACATTTCAGGAGTCATTCTTGGTAATAAATCAATCTTACCTTTTTTAAGCATTTCTAAACGAACATTGTCTTCTTTAATAAACCTAAAAACAATTTTATCGGCATTATAAGCATTTTTAAATCTAGGATCCTTCCAACCCCACCAATCTTTATTTTTATCTAAAGTAATACTACGACGTTTTTTATACTTACCCATTTTATAGGGGCCAGAACCAACCATTACTTTATTCAACTTTTTCTTTGGGTCGCCATAAATATGTTTAGGAACCACAAATAAACCTGCAACTACATTGTAATTGCCAAAGTACTTCTTTTTAAATTTAAATTTTACAGTCGTGTCATTCACAACTGTAGCTGATTCAATATTTTCATAGTATGGGCGGCGGGCAGCGGTGTCATACCTTTTATCCATAACTGAATCATAACTAAACTTTACATCATTTACTGTTACGGGTTTGCCATCATGCCATGTAGCCCCTTTACGCAGTTTAACTTCTACGGCATTACCTTTATCAACTAGAGTTATTGACTCTGCTAATCTTGGAACCCATTCACGAGTTTCAGGATCTCTATTCATTAAAGAATCCATTGAGAACTCAAAAAGATAACGCGCATATAGGTCACTATAAGTGATTGGATTTAAGCGCGGAGGTTCTGATAAAATTGATCTATAAAAAGTTCCACCTTTTTGAGCCTTTGGGCTGCCGTGAACAGTTGTAGTTATTGCGCCTGGTTTTGCCATTAATGGAGTGGCTAACAGACTTACAATTAGAGTTAAGAAAATATTTTTAAACATAATTTAATCCTCACTTAAGTTTAAAAACGAGCCAATAACGCTCGGTGTTGAAACAACCTCTCTAACATCATATAAGTAGCTAATTTATTCAAGGTTTTGCTTTTTATATGTCATATTTACTGTGCACTTTATGCTTTGCAATAACAATGCTTGATGTGAACATAAGGTGTTAATATTACTATCTTTTAAATTGTTTGTATGAGTTATTTTTTCATTATAAATAAAAATAACTTATACTGGGTATAACTTTATTCAACTGATTTAGTCTAAGTATTTGTATTGTTGAATTAAAAACTCCCCTTATATATATAGTAGCAAAGCCAAATTAATTTTATACAAACAAATAACCTTAGGTGCCTATGAATAAAATAATTTCATTACCACGAAAACTATATGAATGGACCTTAAAATGGGCAACACATCCAAAAGGTGTACAAGCTTATGTTTTTATATCCTTTATTGAGTCTATCTTTTTTCCTATACCAGTAGACCCATTATTAATGGCTCTTTGTATATCAAAATACAAAAAATCACTTTACTATGCGGCCGTAGGCTGTGCCGCCTCAGTTTTAGGTGCTATCGGTGGTTATTTGCTTGGTTTTCAAACTGGTGATTGGGTTATGAGTTTTTTTGCCGGTAACCCGGCAATTGCAAAAGCGACAGAACTTTTTAAAGACAACACCTTCTATGCCATGTTCATTTCTGGCTTTACTTTTTTACCTTTCAAGGTTTTTACCGTAACTGCGGGCTTATCTAAAGTGTCATTTATGCCTTTTTTGATTGGAAGTATCCTAGGTCGCGGGCTTCGTTTTTTCCTTGTTGGCGGACTTATTTATTTTTATGGACCGCCCATTAAAAAATTTATTGATAAATATTTAGAAAAGATTTTTCTAGGTTTATTATTAATTTGTATTTTATTTTTTGTTTATATGAAGCTCATTAAAGGACAATAACATTGAGTCAACAAATTGGCCTTTTTGGTTTAAACTCTCAACTTAATAACTCTTCCCTAGCAATTATACCTGTACCTTGGGAAGTGACTACCTCTTATGGTTCAGGTACGTCCAAGGGCCCTCAAGCCATTTTACAAGCAAGTCCTCAACTCGACCTATACACTTACGACCCCAATGAAACCATAAATGCTCACCCAATTTTTTTATGTGAAGAGTCTATTCCTCTAGCTGAGTCTAATAAAATAAACAAGCTCAAGGCACAAAAAATTATTCATCACCTAGAATCTCAACCACACTTAACTGCAGACCTTAAGCAGCTCTTAAATGAAGTTAACTTAGCTTGTGAGGATATGACTTTATATGTTTATAAAACTGCTAAAGATTTAATTTCAAAAAATAAAAAAGTAGCTGTCATTGGTGGAGATCACTCTTCTCCTCTTGGACTAATAAAAGCCTTAAGTGAAAAAAACAATAACTATGATGTTTTACATATTGATGCTCACTTAGACTTAAGAAACACTTACCAAGGCTTTAAGCAGTCTCACGCTTCAATTATGTATAATGCATTACAACTTAATAACCCTCCTCAAAACTTAGTTTCAGTGGGAATCAGAGATTTTTGTAAAGAAGAAATGAGTTTAGTCAAAGAGTCAAAAACATTAACTACCTTTACTGATCAAGAAATTCAAAGTGACTTATTTAGTGGGTTAAGTTGGCTAGATAAAACTAACGAAATAATATCTAACTTTAAAAATCCTACTTATATTTCATTTGATATTGACGGGTTAGACCCAAAGTATTGCCCAAATACTGGCACACCTGTACCTGGTGGCCTAAGTTTTAACCAAGCCAGTTTTCTGGTGAAAAAGCTATCACAAAAAGTAAATATAATTGGCTTTGACCTTTGTGAAGTTAGCCCTAGCCAAGATTCAAGCTCTGAATGGGACGGCAATGTGGGCTCTAGAGTTTTATTTACCCTTTATAAATCAATGTTTAACTAGACAGTTCAATAACAGCTGGTCGATTAGAAAACCTCCTATAACATAATAAAAAAGCTAAGACCTCTATACAAAAGACCTAACCTTAGTACTTTAAACAGTGATCTCTAGTATAATAAAGACAATAAGTAAGCTCATAAAAGCCTATTAAAATCAATATGCTAATTAACCTTTAAACTTCTACCTCAATTTAAGTCCAGCTATTTTAAATCATAAATTCGTCTACCTATTATTTTTCACTTAAGCATTTAATTTCTTTTAAGCTTATACCGATTAAGCATTATAAACTTAATTAACAAATGTGGTGAAAAAACTATGAATAATGCAATTTCATTTTTAATTTTACTTTCAGGCCTTAGCCTTATTGGTTTCTCATTTACTAACTGTGGTGGCATGGACCGGTTGAAACCAACATTAAAATCAGAATTGGATAAAGATCTTGATGCAATTATTGAAGCCAACGATTTAAAACCATTACCAACTCCCCAAGCAGAAGAACCTAACTTAATAGCACTAGGAAAAGAATTATTTTTTGAAACTGGCATGAGTGGCTTAAATGATGTTTCATGTGCTAGTTGTCACGAACCAAGCCTTGGTTCTGGGGATCATCTACCATTTGCGGTGGGCTCAGGAGCCATAGGAGTATTTCCAAATCGAAAACAATTTGCTGGTGCAAGTATTCCCATGAAAAGGCATTCACCAGCCATTTTTAATAAGGGACATAAAACAACTGGTATTACTCACGCTCTTTGGGATGGACGACTTACAGTTAATGCTGGCGTTATTACATCACCTGTTCCTGAGATATCAGGAGAGAACCCGAGCAGACCTGATATTACGGCGCTTATGGAAAATGCCTTTGACTTACAACCATTATTTCCAATCATTAGTGCTGATGAGTTCTTAGGAACTAACAACCCACTTGCTGATTTAGAAGAGCCCACAGCGATATGGAGACAGGCACTTAACCAGTTATTAATCAGACCACAGTACGTCACTTTGTTTAAAAATGCTTATAATAATATTAACACTAATGATATTGGACCTGGTCATATTGCTCGTGCTATTCGAGCTTTTGTTAAAACAAAATTTCTTGCTAATAATACGCCATTTGATCGCTATTTAGCAGGAGATATTCATGCTATGACTGAGGAGCAAAAATTAGGCATGAGAGTTTTTTATACAAATGCTGCTTGTAATGTGTGCCATTCAGGAACTGAGTTCACAAATGGAAATTTTGAAAGTATCGCGACACCACAATTAGGGTTCGCTCCATTTCAAGATGATTTAGGACGTGAACAAGCGACCAATCAACCCGCAGATCGCTACAAGTTTAAAGTTCCAAACTTAAGAAACTCCAAACTCCACCCACCTTATATGCATAATGGCGCTTTTGATACTCTAGAAAGGGTTATTGATCATTACAGCAATGTTGAGGCCAGCCTTACAAATTATGTTATTCCACCAAGTTATCAACAGCATTATGACGATACTCTTGTGGTTGATGATGACAACGCAAGAAACCAAAGTCGATTAGATCAAATTTCAGACCCAAGATTGCGAAACAGTTTACATTTAAACAATACCGATAAAGCTCACCTCCTGCAGTTTATAAGAGATGCTTTAACTGATACAACGTTTTTAAGTCGATAATAACCTTATTAAAGCAATTCCATTAAATAATTTTCTAAACTCTAAGCTTATTCAAATTATAATGTGCTCAAACAGCTCCCTACGGGAGAACT
>CALJPJ010000195.1 GCA_937980625.1 uncultured Bdellovibrionales bacterium | reverse complement strand
ATTTTCAACTATAGGAATATTATTTTCCTTTGCTACTTCTTTAATTTTTTGCGCAACAAAATCGGCTCCTTT
The DNA here is from genome assembly GCA_937980625.1 of uncultured Bdellovibrionales bacterium. Lineage (GTDB taxonomy): Bacteria > Bdellovibrionota > Bdellovibrionia > Bdellovibrionales > UBA1609 > JAHDIR01. The sequence goes on along the minus strand of CALJPJ010000195.1, from coordinate 8,704 downwards.
TGCAATCACTGTGGGAGCCACCATATCAGCTGAATATTTTATAGCCACGGCGATATGAGTTGGGTTTGTTATCACTACATCAGCTGTAGGAACATCATTCATCATTCGACTTTGAGCCATTTCTCTCTGTGCTCTTCTTATTCTTGCACGAATTAATGGGTCACCCTCTCTGCTTTTATGTTCTTCTTTCACTTCATGCTTTGTCATTTTCATTTGCTGCTCTAGATTATACCTTTGATACAAGTAATCTATCGCCGCTACAACAAACATAAACATTCCAACTCCACCAATAAGTTTGAATGATACAGTACTAAAATAACTAATAATTTGACTGATATTAAAGGTCATTAACTTGGGGATTGTCTTGAACTCATTGTGCATTATTAAGTATACAACTAGTCCAACCACAAGTACTTTTAATATAACCTTTAAACCTTCAACTAATGACTTAAGACTAAAAACTCTTTTAAAACCAGCAACAGGATCAATTTTATCAAATTTAAATTGCAAAGCTTCTTCATTTCTTAAAATTCCAACTTGAATCAACGAAGAAGCTACAGATACAAACCATAAAAATATTCCAATCGGAGCCACTAAGAACACTACTTTTTTAAACGCAAAAACCATAGACGCTTCTACACCACCCTCTCTAACTGATGTTGCGATATGATTACCAATCATAACATGAAACATGTCATGCAATTCAGAGAAAAATATCTTGCCCATTAGCCACATTGCTAATAAAGAGAACACCAAAATAAAAGCAGTACCGAGCTCTTTAGTTTGAGCTACTTGACCCCTTTTACGAAAGTCAGCACGTTTTTGTGCTGTTGCTTCCTCTGTTTTTTCCCCATCATCTTCTTGTGCCAAAAGTCTCCCCTAAATTAATAACTACGAACAAATTGAAATAACCTGCTCACACTCAACTCTAAAAATGCATCCATTTGCCACAACAAAATTGGCATGGAAATAAATAAAACTAAAAAACCAAATAAAATATTTACAGGTAAACTAGTAATCAAAACATTAAACTGTGGGACTGCTTTGCCAATAATTGCTAGAGCCAAATTCATGAATAAAATACTGACTAATGCCGGAGCACACATTTTCACACCCATCTCAGTAACTTCTTTAAATAATAACGTAGACATTTCAAAACCACCTATACCTACACTATTTTGAAAGACAGGAACTAAGCGAAAACTATCTGCAATCCCCATTATTAGTAAATGGTGTCCGTCAATAGCAATAAAAAATAATGTTGCAATAATTATTAGAAACTGTTCAATAGCACTAGAGCGTCCACCAAAATTAGGATTCAAAATTTGAACACCCGACAAGCCCATACTAATACTTATTAAATCACCAGCAATATTAAATATGTAAAAAAATAGTCTAGCTAAATAACCAATTGTAACACCAACAAAGACTTCTTTGGCCACATACCAAATAATTAGTGTATCACTTGCTTGTGCCACATAACCACTTTTATCAATGACTGGAAACAAAATGACAGAAACAGCAACAGACAATAAAACCTTCACTTGCACAGGAACAGAAGAAACATAAAACACTGGCCAAACGACAAAAAATGCACTCATTCTGATAAGTAACAGAATAAAAGCTATAAAATGTGGTTCTGACCAATTAAATACTTCTGGCAATTTTATTCCCTCACATACGTGGTTATATTTTCAAATAAATTAGTTGTATAAGTGCTCATTACGTCAATCATCCAGGGAGCTGCCACAACAATAACAATTGCAACAACTGCCATTTTAGGAATAAATGTTAATGTTGACTCATTAATCTGAGTAATAGCTTGCAAAACACTAATAACTAAACCAATCACTAATGCTGCAATCAACATTGGGCTTGCCACCAATGCCGTTGTTTTTAGTGCTTCTTGTCCTAATAATAAAATTAAATTTTCATCCACTTAATCACCCAAAACTCTTAACTAAAGATCCAATTAATAAACTCCACCCATCAACAAAAACAAAAAGCATTATTTTAAATGGCAAAGAAATAATTACTGGAGGCAACATCATCATACCCATCGCCATAAGCACACTTGCAGTAATCATATCTATTACTAAAAATGGAAGATAAATTATAAAACCAATTTGAAAGGCTGTTTTTAACTCAGAAATTATAAAAGAAGGTATAAGAACTGTTGTTGGTACATCCGCTCTAGTTTTAGGTTGATCCATCTTAGATAGCTTTACGAATAAAGCTAAGTCTGAATCTCTTGTTTGATTAAACATAAACCTTCTAAAAGGTGATAATGCTTTATCAAATGCAACCTCTTGTGTTACTGCTCCTTTTAAATAAGGCTGAATTGCCTCTGTGTTAACCTTAGTAAATACAGGAGCCATAACAAAAAACGTAATAAATAATGATAAGCCTAAAATTAATTGGTTTGGCGGCATCTGCTGTGTACCTAAAGCTTGACGAACAAAAGACAATACAATTACAACCCTAGTAAATGAAGTCATCATAATTAATATTGCTGGTGCTAATGTTAACACAGTCAGAATACCTAAAATCTTAAGTAGGCCAACCACTTGTTTTGGATTATCAGCACCGGTCATTCCTAATTTAATTTCTGGCAAAGTTATTGACTGCGCAAAAACACTAGAAGCAAATAATAAAACTGAAAGTCCAAATAAATATTTTAAAAACTTTAAGTTCAACGTGTTATACCTTTTAATCTTTTTGATATTGTATCCTTCACTGATGTACCGTAAGAGAAATTCTCACTTACTTTTTCTTCTTCAAAATTTGAATTTAGCTCATTTTTAAAACTAGTAGGAACTGTCTCTGGTAGTTCACCATCAAGAAGACTTAATGTTTTAATATGATTAATACTATGATCTGTTACTCCAATTAGTATTGCCTCGCCAGCCACCCTAATAATTGCCAAAGATTTTTTAGGACCCAAGTGATGCTGGTTCAATACTCGTATTTTACTTTTTGGAGTTTGTAACTTATTGTTTTTAGACCACCATCTTGCAAAAAATATTAAACCAATAGCAAAACAACAAACTATACCTAGGCTGATAGCTAACCGTGAGATAGTACTACCTGAGCCTTCTTTTGCCGAGGCTTTTTTACTAGCAAGAACTGGAATTTCGTTTTCAGATTTTTTAACTATATCAACTTTTCCTAGCTTACTTTCTGACTTTTCAACTTTAGCTGAAACTGCAGCCGGCTCTTCTTTCTCATTTAAATCAAGTGCTACTGGTTTTAAAATTTCTTTTTTTAATTTATTTTGCTGAACAATATATGAGTGTCTCTTAAGACTCACTCGAACTAGATTTCCATCTTTCTCAATTCGAGTATAACCCTTAAAGCTTTTTGCATTAATTTTTTTTACAAAATTTAGAACAATTGAAACACTTTCTTTATCTCTTTTAACCTCAATTAACTTTACTTCTTTATCGTCTATCTCTAGTTTTGCTTCTTTTTTTGCTGTTGTTACTTTCGGTATAACGACAGTCAACTCTTTTTTCCCGTGACTAATTTCAACTTTGCTCAAATCAATAGAGCCTGTGAAGTTTAACTCAGTTACGAACTCATCGTAATTTTTATCAATAAATGCTCTAATGTTACCTAGTGATGTTCCAGCTGTAGCATTGTTAATAAAAAATACAGATATTAATGAAGTAAAGATAAATTTAACTATTCTCATTTTAATTGCTCCACTCTTTCTCTTTGCGAAATAATTTCTGTTAAACGAATTCCAAACTTCTCATTAACTACTACGGCCTCACCTTTAGCAACTAACCGATCGTTGACTAAAACCTCCATAGAATCGCCAGCCAACTTATTAAGTTCAATCACACTTCCTTGACTTAAATTTAATAAATCACTGACGAGCATTTTAGCTCGCCCTAGCTCAACACTCACTTTTAGCGGTATATCTAATATTAAATCTAAGTTATTAGGTTTAAAGTTAGACTCAGCTGCCTTAATAGTCTCTTCCTTAACTGATTGTACTTCCTCTGGAACAGCTTCTAACTTAGCTTCCAAGTCCATATCAGGGTCTAATTTTTTTGCATCACTAGACATTCTTACCCCCCTTATCTATTGTTTGTGTAATTTGCACCGCAACTGCACCATGGTGAATACCATGGTATGCTTTAAATTTTTTACTTTCCTCAACTAATACATCTAACTCGCCGTTTGACTCTTGATCTAGCATAATCACATCACCAACTTTTAAATCAAACAAATCAGCCATCATCACATCTGCTTGTCCAAGTGGAACTCTAATCTGAACTTCAGTGTCTAATAGTTGATCTTTAATTATATTTGACCATGACGTATCGTCTGTTAGCTCATTTTCAATTTGAAAACCTGATGATAATTTTTGTTTTATTGGCTCAATTGTTGAGTAAGGAATTACTACGGACACTAACCCTGTTGCATTTTCTAATTCAACATCAAAGGTTGATGCAATTACAATTTCTGTAGGTGGAACTATACCAACAAATTGTGGATTAACCTCGGTGCGCACAAAAGTACACTTAATAGCCTCAACTGATTCCCATGCACTTTCTAAATCATTAATTGCTAGCTCGACTACTTTTTTAACAATTGATAGCTCAATAGGTGTAAAATCTTTGCCATCAACATTACACGGCCGATCAGTCCCGCCGAGGAAGCTATCAACTAGTGAATATGCCAATTTACTTTCAATTACGAAAAGGGCTGAACCACCTAAAGCATTAAAACGTAACACACTCATACTTGTTGGTATTGGTAAGGCATTAATAAAGTCACCAAACTTAACAAAGTCAGTACTCGCATGATTAATCTGAGCAATTTTTCTTAATGCAGATGATACAGAAACTCTAAATGAGCGCATAAATTTTTCATATATAATATCTAGCTGAGGAAAACGTCCTCTAATAATTCTATCTTGGCTAGTTAAATCATAAGCAAAAACAGAATCCTCTTCTACTTCCGACTCAGCTTTAATATTTTCTGATGCACTTTTAGCTAATGCCTCATCACTCACTTCTTCAGCATTATTACTCACTGCAGATAAGAGAGCATCAACTTCATTTTGTGATAATACTTTATTCATACAGCACCCTTAGTTATATAAAAATTCAGTGAAAAATATTTTTTCAATTTTTCCTTTTGTTAAAAATAAATTAATTTGATCTTTAATTTCATTTCTGAGGTTTTCTTTGCCTTCTTTAGACGATATATCGCTATAAATTTTACTTGAAGTAATTGTTATTATCATGTCACGAATTTTTGGCTTTTGTTTGGTTACTTCATCAAGTATTCCCTCTCCCGAAACTTCTAACTCCATATTCACTTTCACTAACTTTCTTCCACGATCTCCAACTAAGTTTACAAGAAAAGTATCTAAAGATATAATTTTTGACTTTGCATCTTCTTCAGATACTATTTTTTTTAAATTTATATTTTCAGGATCACCGATTGGGTTTTCAGTTGCAGCTTTTTCTTGCTGCCCTAAATAAACAATTACTCCAACACCAACTACTGCTAGCAAATTAATAATAACAAGTATTATTAGTAAAATTGGTTTTTTTTCTTTTTCTACTGATTGTTCTGCAACAGCATTATCGCTATTATTTTCTTTCTTAGCAGCGTTATCTTTTGCCACAACTTCCCTCCATGGAATTGAATGTCAAAATTTTTACCTACTAAACTTGTAAGCAACACTGATGCCAATTTTTAACTACAAACCTTAGCCTTGTAAAAGTAGACTTTAATAATATAAAGAGGTTAACATTTACAGCCCTTAGATGGAGCTAGTCCTGAATTATACATATAAAATTTGACAGGACTAGATGTCTAAAGTTCAACTTATTGCCTAGACCTATTTTTTTTAAATACAAAATTTTGACATAGTCCGCAGGACTAATATCAAGTGGTTTATCAATTAAACGGAATCTTACCTAGAACTGGTCTAGGCACTGTTTATGTACCAAAGAGTTTGTTGCTAAAATATTTTTAGCTTCAGGAAAGTAACTGGAGCCGTTATAAGTGGTTAATCGACCACCAGCTTCATTAACTAATAAGAGTCCGGCAGCTGTATCCCAAGGCTGAAGACCTTCTTCCCAAAAAACATCAAATACACCTTCAGCCACTAAACATAAATCAAAGGCTGCAGCTCCAGCACGACGTATTCCTCGACAGGTAGACACCATTTGAGAAAAAAATTGTAATTGTCTTTTCAAAGCCACCGGGTTTTCAGCAAAAAAACCTGTTGAAGCTAAACAATCAGCTAAATCTTCGCTGCTACTTACAGATAATTTTGATCCATTACAAAAAGCCCCTTGGCCTTTAATACTAGTATAGGTTTTATTTAAGATTGGCACATCAATTACAGCTACTTTAACATCCCCCTCAACCTGTAAAGCAATACTAATACAAAAAATAGGGAAACCATGGACATAATTTGTTGTTCCATCTAGAGGGTCTATTAGCCAGCGAGTTTGCCCGGCTTTAAAAATTTCGTCTTTAGATGCCTTGAACGAACCTTCTTCACCTGTAATTGAGACGCCAAAGGGCTGAAGAATTTCAACAATTTTTAATTCACTTTGTTTATCGGCCTCAGTAACCAAGCCTGCCATATGCTTTTTTTCTATATTTTGTATCTTACCGAAGTAATTTAACAAAACAGCACGAGATTCTTTTGCTGCTAATTGCGCCAACTCTAAAGCTTTTTCAAAATCCATAAAGTCCCCTAAGTAGCCAATTGACCTTATAACCTAATTTAGTTTTTTCTACTATGGTTTTTTTATTATTTGAACTGAAGCGACGACTGCTAGGATACTGGCAAAGCTTTACGTGTAATCTGTTAATCATGCCTTATAAATTTAAAACTAACTTAGCCCCACTAAAGTTAAGTCGCCAATAAAGCTGACAGGTCGAGTAACTAGACATACGTCCCTAAAGAGATCCGTGTTCAACAATATGCGTTGACTGATATTTGCTTAATAAATAGACTAAAAAGAGCTCTAGGAGGTGATTCTAGAGCTTTGGATTATCTATTTTAAATAATTAATTTTACAAGAGTATCTCTAGACATAAGTGACTAAATTAAATAAAAATAGATATTGGTATTTCAGGAGGACTTAATGGCAACTAAATCATCTAAAATTCACGTTTATATTTTCATGATTCTAATTTTCTTTTTATGTTTACTTTCATTTTCAGTTGGTACCTTCGTTGGTAAAAGCGTAACAGAAGCTGAACTCAGACGTTCTCAAGGACAAGTTGCCGGCAATCTAAACGAAAGAACAATTAGCTCAATTGAAGAAGGTATTTTTAACGAAGATGCTGATACTCAAAATGATGACTCTGATGAAATCGCTTTAACTAATGAAGAAATCAATAGTCTAGCTGAAGAATTTGCTGATGAAACCAGCAAAGATGAAGAGGCAACCCTAAGTTCAACCACGACCAGCGAAACTGCTAGTAAAGCAAAAAAGTCTGGAACAAATGATCTAGAAAAAAACCCAATCTCAGATGTTACAGAGAGAATTGCTAAAAATGAGTCTGCAACTGAATCTTATAAGCAGCCCCGTCTTCCGTCTACAGTAATGCCACTTATTGCTGCTTCCTCCTTAGGTAAGTACACTATTCAAATTGCTTCATACACAAATGAAAAAGAAGCTCAAAAACACGCCGCTCAACTTAAACAAAAAGGATATTCTGCATTTTATATTCCTGCAAAAGTAAGAAATAAAGACTGGTTCCGTGTTAGTGTCGGCCTATTTGATAATAGTGATAAAGCAAATACCTTCAGAAAAGGTTTCATTTTAAAAACTAACCTTGAAGCTGCTATTGTTCAAAAAATTACTAAATAGTTAAATTGGATAATCAACCAATAATTTTTTTTGATGGAGCTTGTGGTCTATGCCACAAGTCAGTTCAATTCATTTTGACCTATGACCGTAAAAACCAATTTTACTTTAGCCCATTAGGCTCTGCATTTAGCAAGCAGAAACTAGCAAAGCTAGATACCTCTTTTGACACACTATATTTAACTTATAATGGGATAACCTATATTAAATCTGATGCCTGGCTCAAAACATTACACTTACTCGGTGGTCCATGGCGAATTTTATCTACTATTTGCTACTTAATACCTAAACCTATACGAACAAAGAGTTATGACTTTATAGCCAAGCACCGATTAAAAATTTTTGGTCAAAGAAATAACTGTGATTTGCTTTCTAAAAACCAAAAAGATCGATTCCTTTAAGCTTTCTAGAAAGAAAAATTTGTCGATATACGAATGCTTTGGTGCTGAATTTCCTCAGCCATTCTCCTAGAAATTCGATACTCAACAACACCATTAAACTGACCTAGTTTTGCTTTCAACCCTACAGCACCAGATAATAACCAATGAATTTTACTGCGATCTGAATAAGTGTCTACACCTTGAACTTTAATTTTTACTTTTTCTTGGTAACCACCAGAACCTATGCCAAAAAAAACAGCGACCCTATGAGAGTTAATAAAATTATATCTACCCCATGATATTAAATCTAAATAGCTTCTTGATACAGAGGCTAAACCCTTCTCTGATTCATTATCTTCAAAGAAGTTTAGCTCAAGCCCTAAGTTTAAATCGTACCAATCATATGAAAACTGTCCACCAAACATACTGCGCACAGCGAAGTCTTCATTTGATAAAGAGTTTTTTGTA
>CALJPJ010000194.1 GCA_937980625.1 uncultured Bdellovibrionales bacterium | reverse complement strand
TTTTTAATTTAAAAAAATCACCATATCTCATACTAGGGATAGTACCATATTAAGTATATCTACACGGACTTTGGCTGAACTCTTGTAAAAGAAACTATTACTGTCAACAACTTCAACACCCGAATGTCCCTTTCCTTTTTTAGTGGGAGCTCCAAGCCTTGGTTACTTAATGAAACTGGTCTAACATAAAAAAATTACTGTTCTAAAATAGTTCGCTCGACTTTAAGATCGCGATTTTCAGCTTTATCTTCGCTAAATTTTTCACCATAACGAGCTTTAAGCTTAGCAATATTTGTATCCATAACTTGTGAAAAATCAATTTTTAGTTCGTCGGCAATTAAAGCACAATACCAAAAAATATCACCCATTTCTTCACTTAAGTTAACTGTATCTAACTCTTTACCGTAAAAAACATGCTTTTTAAGTGCATCTAAAAACTCGCCGGCTTCTGTAGCCAAACCAATACCTGCATGAAGTAGCCTTTGGTTTCGCACCTCAGACATTCTGCTACCTATTTCATCAAAATTACGTGATTCAGTTTTTATTGCATTTGTTACAAAAGATTTACTGTCCATTGATCCCCCAATTAAAAGATAAAACAAAACTAATCAGCAATTGTTTAAAACTCAAACTTTAATGCAAATATTAAAAAAATTAATTTAAAAATTTTATTTATCCACAATTTCCGTGGATAAACCCTAGGTTTTGCTGAAACAATGGGCGCCGGCGTGAAGTTATCCCCAATGCCATTAGGCAGTATTATAGCTCATACCAATTTTATTAAATAGTTCCCTGAATTCTGAGGTCCACTTCAATTATAATGCGCGGAGTTCTCCCGCAGGGAGCTGTTTGAGCACATTATGATTTAAGTGGACCTCAGAATTCAGGGAACTATTTAATAAAATTAGTATCACTTATGAAATACTCAAAAAGCGGTCGTGGTTTTTATCAAGAGATAAATTAAGTTGAATTTGATCCCAATAAACAGGGTAAAGTTTTCTATCAATATAGTTAGCCCATTCAATTAAAATTAACCCCTGTTCTTTTTCAAACAAGTCCCAAAAACCAGTGGACTCAATATCATCACCGTCTTCAAGACGATATAAATCAATATGCTCAATATCACCGGCTGGAGTTTCATAAGTATTATGAATTGCAAAACTTGGCGAGCAAATATCATCTCCCTTTAATGCCTTAACAATAAGACGGACACACTGAGTTTTGCCAGCACCTAAAGGGCCATCAAGTAAAACAATTTGCCGGGTTGAAAACTCGGTTACCAGCTGACTAATTTCTAATTCTAACAAATTTAAATTTGAAATATTAACTGTCTTCATAATTTAAACTCTACGACAATTTTTTTGCTAAAAAATCGGCTAATTCTTCAGCTATTTTGGTGATTTTCTGTCGGTCTTCACCTTCAACTAGAACTCTTACAAGAGGCTCCGTTCCTGAGTAGCGAATAAAAATACGTCCAAACTCACCTAAACGAGAATTAGCTTCAGCTAGTAAACTAGAGTAGCCATCAATCTTATCTAAATCTAATTTGTTTTGAATTCTAGTGTTGATCAGCACTTGCGGCATATCTTCCATAAGGTCATTTAACTCACTCAGTGGCTTGCCTGAAGCTTTCATAGCCGCTAATACATTTAGGCCTGCTACACAACCGTCTCCCGTTGTACTATGCTCTAAACAAATGATATGACCAGACTGTTCTCCACCTAATACGTAATTATTTTTTAGCATTTCTTCCACAACTTTTTTATCGCCAACACCTGTGCGAACCACATTAATGTCGTTTTCTTTTAATACGCGATTTAACCCAATATTACTCATTTCAGTAGCCACAACAGTATTATTTTTTAATCGACCTAATGTTTTTAAATGCAAAGCCATAATCGTTAAAATATGATCGCCATTAACCACCCTGCCCTTTTCATCAATCATTATTACTCGGTCGGCATCCCCATCAATAGTTATGCCCACATCAGCTCGGTACTTCAAAACAGCTTCACTGGCTTTATCTGGGTGTAAAGCTCCAACTTTATGGTTTATATTAAAACCATTTGGTGTGTTACCAATAATTATGACCTCAGCACCTAACTCTTCAAAAATTGCTGGAGCAACTTTATAACCGCCACCATTGGCACAGTCTAATACTAGCCGAATACCATCTAAAGTTAGATCCAATGGAAAGGTATTTTTAGCATATACAATATACCTACCACTCGCGTCATCTATTCGTCGGGTGCGACCAATTTCATCGGCTTCAGATAAATAACTCTGCAGTTTATCGCTAGATATTAACTCTTCAATTTCATCTTCCATGGAGTCAGGAATTTTAAACCCATCCTTACCAAAAATTTTAATTCCATTATCATGAAAAGAGTTATGAGATGCTGAAATTACAATACCGGCATCAGCTCTCATATTTTGAGCTAAAAAGCCTATACCCGGCGTCGGCAACGGTCCTGTCAGGTTAACTCTTACACCCATTGAGTTAAAGCCACTAGATAAGGCTTGCTCAATCATATAACCAGATAAACGTGTGTCTTTACCAATTAAAACCATTGGTTGAGGCTGCTTTTTTCCAGAGCTATTTGGTTTTTGATCTCGTTTTAGAATATACCCCATAGCCTGACCCACCAGCATTGCTATATTTGCTGTCATAGGGAAAGTATTAGCACGTCCTCTTATTCCATCTGTTCCAAAAATTCCTTTATACTTCATTCAAAATCCTCCTTTGTAATCGGCGATTCAACTTTAATCCAAATTTTACTAGGTGTAACTTCACGCAGCTTAACCC
>CALJPJ010000193.1 GCA_937980625.1 uncultured Bdellovibrionales bacterium | reverse complement strand
ATCAACTGAGTCCAGTTTGGAGCTTTTTCGGTTATAAGTTTTTTTAATTTACGATCTACACCATCTGAGCTGCCAACTGTGAAAAATGATTTTTGATTGTCAAAAATTGTATCGTGTACAAGCCATCCCATTTTTTGCTGACCGGCACAGTGTACAGCCTTAGCAAGTCGACAACTAACTCCATTGCTATTTGGGATTTCATTATTACAAGCACCATCAAGTGGAAAATTATAAAAGTGCAATTGAACATCTTGATGAGAGTTAACAAAAGTAGATAGTGGTCCACTAGCTTTTTGACAGTGGCCACACCTAAAATCAGCAAACTCAACAATTGTCACCTTCGCTGAGGAGTCTGATTTTCCTTTGATAATTGAGGGTGGGGTTGTGAAGTCATGCACTGGAGCATTTTGCCAGTCTTGGACGGAGCTTTTTACTAGTCGGGCAAAGTCTTTACTGCTACCTTCGAGGTTGTTACTTTCAAGGCCTTTATTGATAAAAAGAGCTAAAACCGGAACTGATAAAGCTAAGCCTATTGGCCATATAGGCGTATTGATATAGGTTTTAATGTCTGAAACTAAAGAGCCTATGTTAGTTTTAAAGCTTAATTCTTTGCTCGCAAGTTTTATAAATACAAAAATTAGCAAAGATAGCCCATACAATGCGATACAGAATATACAATATGTAGTGAGTTGGGTCATAGAAATAATGCCCATAATTAATGAAGCTATAAGTGAGGAGAGGGATATCCAGTAGGCGGCTCGCAGAGTTTTTTCTGGGATCTCTGTGAGTCTTAGTATTACTAAGCCTAATAATACTAAAATTAATAAGTTAACTGTCATGCCGAAGGCTGCGATTGGAACCCCCGCAATAGCAGAATAGTCACTGGCAGTGACTGTGTCACAGTTAAATGTAGCACTAATATTACAAGAGCTTTTTCCAGTAGCCGTACCAAGTTGAACGACATGGTAGTGATTAGCTAAGTATAAATGAATTCCTATAGAAATAATGGCAAAAAGCCCCGCTAATTTTAACTTCATTTAGAACCTCGAGTGCTGAAAAAAAATTATTTACAAGAATTTTAATCTTTTAAGTATATAGATGGCAACTACAGGATAATAATTTAAGCCTTCTTCTTGATTTGCTGTGTTAAAGCATGTGATGATATAAATAAGGGGATTGTATTGATGGAAACAAGTTTGGACCCATATGTAAATTTACGTATGAATTTACTTGAGCAAGTTAAAACTCGAGTTCAAATTATTGAGGGGACAGATGACCTTCAGTTGAAAAATTATTTTTTATCTTATAAAAAAGAGCTCCATGATCAACCATGGCACCCGGTTCAACGATCTCAGCTCATTGGTGACTTATTATCTGCAGATATTATTATTGGTGGTGATTTTCATGCTTTTGCTCAATCACAGCGAACACACCTAAGACTAATCAGGAGCTTAAAAAAGTTAAATCGACCATTTATTTTGGCTTTAGAGTGCTTTGAAAGCAAACACCAAAAACATGTAGATGACTTTATGACTGATAAAATTGACGAAGAGACTTTTTTGGAGAAGACAAACTGGGTCGAAAACTGGAGTTTTCCTTGGAAAAACTATAAGCCTTTGGTGAATTTTGCTAAGCTGAGGGGCTTTAAGGTTTTAGCCATCAACAAAAAATCCTCTGTGGATGATAAAGACACTGTAAGTAGAGATCAGCATATTGCTAGCATCGTTAATCAAGAGAAACTAAAAAATATTAAGGCTTTAATTTATATAGTTATTGGTGATTTACATTTAGCTCAAGACCATATGCCAAAAGAAATCAATTATATAAACTCAACGTTAAAAACGATTAGTGTTTTTCAGAACTCAGAAAAATTATACTTTGATTTATTAAAAAGTAAGTTAGAAAACAAAGTAGATATTCTAAAAAGTAATATTGATCAATATTGTATAATCACTTCACCTCCATGGGTAAAATGGCAAAGTTATTTAATGTATTTAGAAGCCAATGATGATGTTGAAATATCTGCTGGACATTTTGATGACGAATTTGATGATGATTTTGATGAGGATGAATATTTCACTGAACCATTTGATGCCACTGATCAATTATTTTCAATATTTAGTTTTTTAACTAAAGACTTGGGGTTAGAGGTGAGCTTTGACGGAGCAGAGCCATTTACTAATATAACAGATTTTTTATTGGAACAGTTCGACAGTGAGTTAAATAGTTCAGAGGCCAGTTTGGTTAAAACTCTAATTGAAAATTCTAAAAGTTTTTATTTGCCAAAGCTTGGTGTCTTATATTTGTCTAGATTAACTACCAATCATGCTTCTGAAATTGTTGGTAAGTATATTCAAGCTGAGTTGACAGGGCGTAAAGATAACTTGTTGAATATGCCCGGAGATTTTAAGAAATTAATTTGGGTGGAGACCTTAGCCTACTTTATGAGTAAGATTTATAACCATAAAAGAAAGACGATGAGTTTTAAAAATTTAAAATCAGAGCTTCTCACTCTGAATCCAACAGATTCAAATCATGAAATATTAAAATTGAGCCTAGGTCAAACCATGGATGAATATTTTTCTGCAAATAATATTAAAAGGAAAAAAAAGGATATATCTATAGCCTTGCAACCATACAGTTACTTAGAATCGGCCCGAATACTAGGGCAGTACAAAGGAGAACAGCTGTATCAAGCCTATCGTGGCGGAAGAATGAACTTAGATACACTTAAAAGTTATTTAACTAAAAAAGTTTCGGATGATGATTTTGAAGACTTTTATCAGTTCATAGTAAAGAGACTGCTTTCAAAGCGAGATAATAAAGATAAGAGGGAGTACATATTATGAGTTGGTATTATGTAAAAAAACTCAAGACGATTGGGCCATTAGAAAAAGTTGAGGTTTTGAATTTAATCCAAACAGGTGAATTATGCGCATTTGATTTATTAAGTTTTAAACAAAAATCTTGGCAATTTGTATACAAGTTTGAAGCGTTTTTTAATTATTTTAAAAGTACTCAATTAACAAAAGATAATGGCAAAGATTGGGTGGTCATGAAGAAACAAAAAAATGGTGGATATATACAAATGGGTCCATGGACTTCAAGCGAGGTCAAAATCTCTATAAAGTCTGGAGCAATTAAATACGCTGATCTTATTTGGCGTGAAGATATGACCCAATGGTATCCAATAGTGTTGATTGAAGAGTTTAACCCTAAAGTTGACTTTTTATATTTCAAGAACGAAGAGCCAGTGCAATCATATGACCCTAAAAATGCTAAGCCTTATATGATTATGACAAATAAGCGCCCCAAAATTGACCTGCCTCCTGAAGAAGCTAGTGGTGAATCTTTAGTTTAATCGCTATAGGACAGAAACTTCGCGTGACAATTTTATAAAATTAGCTCATGATCAGTTTTTATGAAGGTGGTTTTATGATTGATGTTTTGAAAAAAAAAATAGCTCCTCATTTTAGTAACTTACTTCCTTTGTCCGAGCTGGATTTAGTGAATCTTATGGAGGCTCCAAAAGATATTAAGTTTGGTCAAGTTTCGATGCCTGTTTTTCGTTTTTCTAAACAGCTTAAAAAAGCTCCACCAATGATTGCTAAAGAGTTTGCTCAGCTGCTGAGTGATAAAAATATTGAAGATGTGGCTGAAGTGACCTCTGTAGCTGGCTTTGTAAATTTTAGGTTTGAAGATCAGTTTGTGCAAGAATTACTATTTTCTAACGTTCAAAAACTTGGTTCTAAAATGGGAGATAGTCATCATGGTGAAGGCCAAACTATAGTTATAGACTTTTCATCCCCCAATGTAGCTAAGCCTATGAGTGTCGGACACTTACGAGCAACCATGATAGGCCAGGCTATATATAATATTTGCCAATCCCAGGGTTATAAAATGGTTGGGGTTAATCATTTAGGTGATTGGGGTGTGCAGTTTGGTCGGTTGGCCGTGGCTTACGAGATGTGGTCTTCGGAATATGATTTTGATACTCAACCAATGAAGTCTTTATTTGCTATTTATGTTAGATTTCATGAAGAAATGGAAAAAAACCCAGACCTAGAAAGCCAGGGGTCTTTAACTTTCAAGAAACTAGAAGAAGGTGACGAGAGTTTAAAAAAATTATGGCAAAAATTTATTGATATTTCTTTGAATGAATACAACCAAGTGTATGACATTTTAGGCATTCAACATGATGCTACCTTGGGAGAGTCATTTTATAATGATAAAATGAAGTCAGCCGAAAAACTATTAGAAGACAAAGGTATATTAGAAGAAAGTGAGGGAGCCATGATTGTTCGCCTTGATGAGTTTGATATGCCACCTTGCTTAATCAGAAAAAGTGACGGGGCCTCGTTATATGCCACAAGGGACTTAGCTTGTGCTTTGTATAGGCATAATGAGCAAAAAGGTGACAAGTTAGTTTATGTCACGGGAATGGATCAAAACTTACATTTTTCACAATTATTTAAAGTTATAGAGAAACTTGGCTATGAATGGGCGAAAAACTGTAAACATATTGGTTTTGGTATGTATAAATTTGCCGATGGAAAAATGTCGACAAGAAAAGGAAACGTAATTTTTTTACGAGATATTGTTGATAAAGCCATAGCTATGTGTGAAAAAATTATTGAAGAAAAAAACCCTAATTTAGTAAATAAAAAAGAAGTGGCTAAGCAAGTTGGTGTTGGAGCCGTTATTTTTAATGACTTATCTGGGGACTCGAATAAAGACGTAAAGTTTGATTGGGATAAAGTTCTTGATTTTGAAGGAGATAGTGGGCCTTATATTCAATATTCTGGAGTGAGATGTAAAAGTTTAATTGATAAATATTCAAGCGATATCAAATTTGACAGTTGTGTTGAATTGTCATCAAATGAAGAGAGAGCTTTAATTAGACATTTACTTTTATTTTCTGATGTAGTCCGTACAAGTTTTGAAAATTATAAACCCCATTATGTGGCAAATTATGCATTAGATTTAGCAAAATTATTTAATAACTTTTATCATAAATGCCAAATACTAAAAGCTGAAGACTCTTTGAAATCGGCACGAATGACATTGGTTTATTCTTCGCTAACAATTTTAACTAAAGCATTGAGTTTGTTAAATATTGAAATCCCTGAGCGTATGTAAGCTACCGCTATAAGAAATATTGTCACATTGAATTCTGTTATTTAAAAACGGGTTGTTTTGAGATTTTTAATGAGTTTTGACTAAAATTTTCAATAAAACTAAATATTTGGTCGCTCATTCTCATTTTTATGCATTTTAATTA
This sequence comes from uncultured Bdellovibrionales bacterium, assembly GCA_937980625.1. Taxonomy (GTDB): domain Bacteria; phylum Bdellovibrionota; class Bdellovibrionia; order Bdellovibrionales; family UBA1609; genus JAHDIR01. The sequence continues at coordinate 1,116 of CALJPJ010000193.1, read as the reverse complement.
GGTTATATTTGTTTTGGTTGGTCCACCTTTTGTATTAGTTATTTCTATTGCAGGGAGATGGTCATGGTTAATGTTTTAAAAAAAGTACTTTTACTAGTTTTGCCGATTTGTTTATTAGCGTTTGTATTTACAAATTGTGATTCAAGTGAAGCCTTAAACTTAATTGGGCCAGAAGTTGAGATTGATTTAGATGGCAACGTTATGTATAAGGCTATAGATCCCAACTTTACAAAGGCTTGTATAGAGGTGCGTTTACCTATAAATATAAAACCTAAAGCTCTTCAAACTGAGCTAGTGAATTATATTCTGGCGAATACGAACCAAATTTCTACATTCAATTTAAACTCAGAAAACTTTGATGTAAATAAACTTGAAGTTAGTTACGGGGCCTGTCCAGTTGAAAATGTTGATGCGATGCTAGCAAATTGTGCAGGTAAGAGAATTAACGAAATTCCTGTAGGGCACGATTTTAAGGTTTTAACTTACGGTGGTTTAGCTAATTTAACAATTGCTGGCCTTTCAAATTTACCAATAAACTTACCGAACACTTCAATTGTCGAGATCTTTTGTAACCAGTTTTAGAGTTTTTTTATTAAAAAGTAAGTGCTCTACGCATCGTTCACTTGTTGATAAAATATTTAATACAGGCTAAAGGCTAATAAAATATGGGAGATCACTAAAAAGATATTCTTTAGTCTAGTAAAAAAGAGGCTGAATTGTTTAAATTATTACTAAAATAGACCGATATGCAATTGTATGAATGTTAATATATTCCATATTTGTTCTATCTTAGTGTCCTTGGTTATTGTTCTGGGGGTGAATTCTTTATTCGTAAATCATTACTCTAAAGAAAAACTTTTAGAAAAAAAAGTAGCTTTTTTACAAACTGAATATCATAGAGCAGAGTTAGAAATAGAATTACAAGAAGTAGAAATGGTAGAGTTTAGGCAAGAAGTAGCTAAAGCTTTGCCCAAGTTTAAAAATAACACAAAAGATTATTCTGGTCGGCAGTTAGCAAGTGTTTTAGGTGGAAGTTTAAATACCCATATAGATGCTGGTTTATCAAAAATTTTATTAAAAAATGCTAAAAAATTATATTCTGATAAAAAATATCCA
>CALJPJ010000192.1 GCA_937980625.1 uncultured Bdellovibrionales bacterium | reverse complement strand
CGGAATATAGCTCATAGAAATTAAAGGTTTAGTTGTGAGTTATCTCAATTTAGAGCATAAAGTATTAGATGTATTTAAAAGCCAAGCCTTTGGTCGTCATATTATTGTTGCCACTTCAGCAGGTATGGACTCCATGGCTTTACTATATGTTTTACTGTCTCTACAAAAACAATTGAAGTTAGAGTTAAAGGTTGCCCATATTCACCATGGTGCAAGTCATGACGAGCAACAAACGATATACCGCAATGATTGCCATTTTTATTTACAGGATTTATGTGAACAAAAAGGGATTGAGTATTTAACTAATTTTAATAATGATGACTTGAAAGCTCAAAAAATATTAACTTCAGAAAGTGATTTTAGAAGTTGTCGGGAAAACTCTTATTTGTACTGGTTAAATGCTTTTCCGGATTTTAAAATAGCTCTTGCTCATCATAGTTTTGACTTACTAGAAAATAGACTGATTCAATTGATTCGTGGCTGTGGACCAAAAGGTTTTTTATCTATGCAAATTAATGGAAAAAGTAAAATACGCCCCCTATTAAAAACCTCTAAAACTGAGATTAAATTATACATTGATCAAAAAGATATTTGTTTTTTTGATGACCCAAGTAATAACCAGAATAAGTATTTGCGCAACTGGATACGAAACCAATGGCTACCTAATTTAGAGCAATATCGCCCAGGAGGGGTTGAAACCATGAGCACTTCTTTAGAGAATATTGCTCATAACTTGGTCTCACAAGAGGAAGCAATGGGTGATTTGTGGTCTAAGGTCTATAACGCAACAGGGCAGTTTTTATATTTAAGCCGTTTATTCGAACAAGTAGAGCCAAGCCGATTATTAATAATCTCACAACTATTGAGGCTTAATAATTCATCACAATTTAGCCGAAACCAAATTAAAGAGGTTCTCAAGCGTCTTGACAAGCCACAAAAAGAACACACATTTGAGATGTTAGGTTTGATCTGGAAAGTACAAAATAACGAAATTTATGTTAGCCAAACTTAGAGGTTTAATTTTCACTATCTTTTGTCTAACATAAGCGCACATGTTTTGTATGGATATTCTAGTCATGATATTGTTAAAGATAGTTACCTAGCTACTTTTATGCCAAAGGAAAAATATGAAATTTAGTGGTCCAAGTAAAAATCCTCAAAAAACATTTGCCATGTGGGCAATTATCGCGGTCGTTGCCGTTTTAATGTTTCAGGCTTATGAAAATCAACGTTTAATGATGATTACAAAATTTGAATATCCGCAATTTAGAGAGGCATTGAGCAATGATGAAGTTAAGTCTGTAACCATTCATTTAGACTCCAATAAAATTAGTGGTGAAGTAAAAGAGAAGTTTAAAACTAAATATAAAAATGCCACACAGTTTAAGTTCACTTCTGAAACCAGTTCTGAAATTAGAGAGCTAATTGAGGCTAAAGGGATAAAACCTAAGTTTGAAGAGTCAGAAAACTCAATGTTGACGTCTCTATTTTTAAATATTTTACCAATAATTTTAATTGTGTTTATGTTTTTGTTTTTATTACGACAAATGCAAGCTGGTGGTGGTAAAGCCATGAGCTTTGGAAAAAGCCGAGCGAAATTATTAACTGAAAATAAATTGAAGGTGACTTTCAAGGACGTGGCTGGAGTTGAAGAAGCTAAGTCTGATTTAGAAGAAATTGTACAGTTTTTAAAAAATCCAAAAAAGTTTACCCGTTTAGGTGGACGTATTCCTAAAGGAGTTTTGTTGGTGGGTCCTCCCGGAACTGGTAAAACTCTTCTTGCAAGAGCTGTTGCTGGAGAGGCCAGTGTGCCCTTTTATACAATTTCAGGCTCTGACTTTGTTGAAATGTTTGTGGGTGTTGGTGCTAGTCGAGTGCGAGATTTATTTGAGCAAGGAAAAAAGAATGCTCCTTGTTTAATTTTTATTGATGAAATTGATGCTGTTGGAAGACATAGAGGCTCTGGTATGGGTGGTGGTCATGATGAGCGCGAGCAAACTTTAAACCAATTATTAGTTGAAATGGATGGTTTTGAGGGCAGTGATGGCGTGATTTTAATTGCGGCTACAAATCGACCAGATGTTTTAGACCCAGCCTTATTAAGGCCTGGGCGATTTGATCGTCGAGTGATTGTTGGCAAGCCAGATCTAAAAGGGCGTGAGCAAATATTAAAGGTGCATGTCAGAAAAACTCCACTATCGACTGATGTTGATGTTAATCGTATAGCCAGGGGCACACCAGGTTTTTCTGGGGCTGACTTAGAAAACTTAGTGAATGAAGCCGCTTTACAAGCAGCCAGAAAAGATAAACATAAAGTTGAAATGAGTGATTTTGAAGTAGCGAAAGATAAAGTTATGATGGGCTCAGAAAGGAAGTCTATGGTGCTTACAGAAGAAGACCGTAGAATCACTGCTTATCACGAAGCGGGTCACACGTTAGTTGGTAAGAAGTTAAAGGGGATTGATCCAATACATAAGGTGTCAATTATTCCTCGTGGTATGGCCTTAGGAGTGACAGTGACTTTACCAGAGAATGACACTTTAAATTTTAAAAAGAGCAAAGCTACAAATATGATTGCCTTTTTATTTGGTGGCCGTGCTGCTGAAGAAATTATTTTTCAAGATTATACTACAGGTGCGGGTAATGATATTGAACGAGCCACAGAAATTGCCAGAAAAATGGTTTGTGAATGGGGAATGAGTGAAAAAATTGGCCCCTTAGCCATGGAGAAATCTGGCGGTCCTGTGTACTTAGGCATGCAAGGTGGCTCAGAAAAAACATACTCTGAGTCAAAGGCAGCTGAAATTGATGCAGAAGTAAAAAGGCTAGTTACTGGTGGTCGCGAAGTAGCTATGAAAATCTTAAATGAAAACGCTGAAGCTTTAGAAGCACTCACTCAGGCCTTACTTGAGTTTGAAACTATCGATGGTAAAGAAGTAGACATGTTGATCGAGGGCAAGAGCCTTGCTGATATTAGTCGAATTCGTGGTGACAAAGAAAAAGCCAGTGAGATTGAGCAAAAAGCAGCAGCTGCTCAAACAGCAGCTCGCGAAGCTGAATTAAAAAAACAACAGGATGATAAAAAAATAAAAGACGGACTTGGTGATCCAGACCCTTATACTGCATAATTCGAACCAGTGAATTATGTAGTTGAGAGTATTACTCATTTTTTTAGTTTATTAGAGTTCCGTGATTTAGTTGATTTATTATTAGTATGGATTGTTATTTATCGCCTCATGCATATTACTCGCGTGGCCGGGGCCTATCAAATCATTGCGGGACTATCATTTTTAGGCCTAGCCTATTGGTTAAGTATTTGGGCTGAACTTGTTGCTTTTAATTGGATTTTAGAAAGTTTCTTTTCTAACCTATTCATAATTATAGCCATATTATTTCAAGGTGAGATTCGCCAAACTCTAGCGCAATTTGGTAGTAACCCTTTTTCTGTTTCCAAATCGAGGCTATTTGAAGAAAGCCATGTTATGGAAGAAATATGTAAAGGGTGTTATCAACTAGCTCAGCGTGGAGTTGGTGCAATTGTAATAATAGAAAAAGAAATTGAGCTGGATTATTTTATAGAAGAAGGGATTGAAATTGATTCTCGCGTCACAGCTGATTTAATTACAAGTATTTTTTTGCCCACGAGCCCATTACATGATGGAGCCATAATTATTAGAGGCACACGAATTTATTCTGCCGGTTGTTTTTTACCTCTGACTAAAAATCCAATTATTGATAAAAACTTAGGGTCTAGACATAGAGCCGCTATCGGTTTAACAGAGGAAACTGATGCAATTGCCTATGTTGTGAGTGAAGAAAATAAGTCTGTTGGCGAAGCTAAGGCTGGAAAGTTTAGTCCTGACTTAGATCACAATGAACTCCGTAAAAGAATTTACTCAGCTTATGGCTTAAATTATAAACCTCTAGAAACAGTGAAGGAG
>CALJPJ010000191.1 GCA_937980625.1 uncultured Bdellovibrionales bacterium | reverse complement strand
ATCTTCTTGATTTTGAACATCGTCTTTGGTCTGATTATTTGCTAATGCTGGATCATCATTAATACCATCTTGCACTTCTTCAAGTACAGGGTTTTCAACCAACTCTTTTCTTACTGCAGTCTCAAGTTCCATTCTCGACATTTGCAATAATTTAATAGCTTGTTGTAACTGCGGCGTCATACGAAGTTGTTGTGATAACTTCATTGACATTTTTAATCCCATTGCCATTTAATCGTCCTTTTGTATTATACTAGTTAATATTCAATTCAACTTATAGTTTAAAATTTTCACCCAAATAAAACTCTCTCGCTTTTTTAGATTGTAAAATTTTATCTCTAGTTCCTTCAACTTCTACCCTTCCGCTTTTTAAAATGTAAGCATTGTCACATATGCCTAAAGTTTCTCTCACATTATGGTCAGTAATTAATATTCCTAATCCTAAATCTTTTAGCTTTAAAATAATTTTTTGAATCTCACCAACAGCAATAGGGTCAATTCCAGCAAAGGGTTCATCCAATAATAAAAACTTTGGAAAACCTGTTAATGATCTCGCTATTTCAACCCTTCTCCTTTCTCCCCCTGATAATTCGTAACCATAACTATTTAAGATATGTCCAATACTAAAATCATTAACCAATGACTCAAGCCTTTGTTTTTTTTTCGAAAACTTAAAGTTTTTTGACTCTAAAGCCACTTGTAAGTTTTCTTTTACCGTAAGCTTTCTAAAAATGCTTGGCTCCTGAGGAAGGTAACTCAGCCCCTCACGTGACCTTTGGTAAATTTTTAACTGACTAATATCCTTGTCGTTTAAAACTATTTTACCACTATCTGGCTTTAACAAACCAACAACCATATAAAAACTAGTTGTTTTACCGGCTCCATTAGGGCCTAAAAGTCCCACGACCTGGCCCTCTTTAATATCAAAACTCATATCCTCAACTACGACCTTTGAGTTAAACTGTTTAGAAATATTACTTACCTGTAAGTGGTTCATTATAATTCTCCAGTGTGTTTCTATCGACTTTAGCCCTGGCTTTTTTCACAGAAACACTTTTAGTTTTGTTGTAAAAGATTATTTTTTCACCAAACAATAGGTCATTTCCCTGTCTTAACTTTGGTGACTTTGTCATTTCAATAATTTCAGTTAAAAAATTAAGTGTTGCAACTCCAGACGTACCTAGTCTAGTTCCAGACCTTACTTTTACATTCCCAATTGCATCAATTTTTTTTAATTGTTTGGCTCTCTTACTAACATAAACTTTCATAAGGTCACTTGATACTTTAAGCTTTAAACCTGATAAGTTTACATTTTTTCGATATTCAACCATATACGTATTGCCAGATAATATAGATTCATCACTATTAATTTTTACAACCTCTCCGCTTTTAAGAAATTTTGTAGATTTTATCTTTTTTAATAAAATTTTTGATTTATCTAAGCTCACGTCCATACTTTCAGCAGTAAACTTTAACGGATACCTCACCTTTTTTTTATTCGTATCAATTGTAACTGGTGAGTTAGTAAAAATAATTTTCTTAGCAAAGTTATATTCTAAAGTTTTAGCACTCATATGATAACCGTTAGGTGAATCAATAAAAATATCGCCATCAAAAATCATTATTTTTTTCTTTAAATCAACCATGCCTATTTCTGCTGTCACATTATAAGATTTTTTGTCTTTACTATAAAAATGGACTTTAACATTATTGAAGCGCCAACTTGAAGAAGCACTAGAACTTAAGCCAGACTCTGCCCATAGCTCCCAATTTGTATTATTTTTTTGTGCATCAACAAGATAAACACCCTTGATGCTTTGTTCAACAACTACTTTTTCAGATTTAATATTTTTACTATCTGGCAAACTCAAATTAAATATTTTTTTAGGCTGAAAAATTAATAAAAAACTAATAAAGCCAAAAAAAGATAATATTAACAATAAGCCATAAATTTTTCGAATCAAATGATCTGTCCTATATAAATTATTTTACTCATCTATTTTACTACTGCTTACTAGTCGTCGACAAAGCCTTTCTGACGGTCTTTACTTATAGACTAACTACGACTAAAGTACCAAAAACTATATTAAAATCCAGCTGAATTCTTAAATAATTAAAAAATTATTAAGTCACTGAAGATAAACCCCGATTAAGCTATATGAACTGGTTTATAAGTATAAATGAAGATATCACTGGACCTTTTAATACTAACAAAGTTCTTGAGCTTAAATCAGACGCAAACTTTGATAGCTCTGAAGCACTTGTTTGGGGAAGCTTACTAGTGCAGTGGATAAAATACGATAATTGGGTGAAGTCACACCAAGATATACTTAATAATAAATTCAAAACTAAAACTAAAAATCAAATTTGGTACTTTGCCGAAAACAGCCAATCTAAACCTGTTGGCCCATTCAGTAAGCTTGTACTTATATCGCAGCTTGCCGAGCTTGATGACAAAGATAAAGTTCTAATTTGGGCTAAGGGAATGGAAGCGTGGGCTAGTCTTTTTGAGTTTAATGATATTCTTGAAAGTTTAAATATTAGTCGCAGAAAACACCCAAGAGCGCCAATATCTGGTCAAGCCATATTAAAAGCAGAAGACGGACAAACTCTTATTGGTAAAATTGATATTATATCCCCTGGTGGCTGTGGAGTGTCTAATATTCCAGGTTTAGAAATTGGACAAGTCTTTCAAATTGAAATTAAAAGCCCCGATTTTTATAACTCAATTTCTGCTATTGGAAAAATTCTACATAAAAGTGATGTTGATGCTTATGGAATAAAGTTTGAAAAAATTCATGTTGAATCAAAATCAACAATTATTTCTTACCTAAAAGAGCAAGGCTATATTAATAAAACAGCTTCGGCAGCTTAATTTTACTCATTTATAAAATGAATCTTTATTTTATATTTTCATTATATGTTTCGTGTAAACCAAAAATTTAATTAATGCTAATTTGCAACTTCGGCTTCTTCGCCGTCAGCTGGTTTCACTTTAATAACTGCGAAATTAATTTCAAAAATACCCGCATTAGTCACTGTATACATAACTTTTTTAACCGTTAAAAAGTCCACTTCTTTATCTGCTTGAATTGTCATTTTACGAAAAGAATCTATTTCATCATTAGTTTCATCAGGGCCTTGATTAACTGCCTCTCTAATCTTATTCGCTAAAGATTTTTTTTCAATTTCCCCTTCTTCAATACTCTTTTTTACCATCTCATCGAGGCCATCAATGTTCCAATCTTCTTGTTCTTTTACTTTTGTATACTTAGCAATAACTTCATTATTAAATTTAATTTCGTCTTGCGATACAATGACCACATTGGAAGGCTGTAAATCTTTAACTGTTCCTGCAGTAGGTAATTCAACACCCTCTGCGAGTTGTATCACTTGTCCTGTGGCCGAATAATTTTGTAGTAAGAAAACTGCTAAAACGGTAAACATATCAACCATGGCTGT
>CALJPJ010000190.1 GCA_937980625.1 uncultured Bdellovibrionales bacterium | reverse complement strand
ATGCTTGTGAGTTAGTTAAGGGGGTTGGTGGAGATTTAATATATGAAAATATTAGTGGCGCGGAGGCATCGATTGCGACTTAATTTTGTTTCTATTGCTAAGCAAATACTCGTGACCGCATTAGTTTGCTTTTTATGTAGTATTTTACTAAGAGCTAATTTTTGGTTATTGTTTGTTGTTGCAGAAGTAATATTTATTGTGAATGTTTTTATTTTAAACAAAAATAATAAAGTAAATAAATATGTAAGGCGACAAAAAAATGAGGATGTCATTGATGTGAATGACTACACCCATAAAAGTTAAATTTAATGTTAATAGATATCATCAAATATCCCTATAAAGTTTTAGTCTGTTTAATTTGCAATGTGCGGAGTTCTCCTTTAGGAGATGTTGGAGCACATTGTGATTTAAACAGACTAAAACTTTATAGGGATATTTGAAGGTTTTGGTGCTATTAAGTTAAAGTTGAACTTCATCTTGAGAAAAGAAATCATCCTGTTCGATTATAATAGAGCTATTAATAATAATGTCCATTAAGTTGAAGTAATCTAAGTCTGTGGATATGGCTGGTGAAGTAACAAAAGTTTTGATGTTGCGAGCTTGAGCATGTTGATTGCCAGAAAACATTAAAACTGGCCCAGGCTTTTTAGGGTTTAGAGTGTAGGTTAGCTTATAGGTTTGAAATAAATAAGCCATAGTGTAGACTTCAAAGCTATCAGTTGAAAATTTAAATGAGTTAAACTTATTTACTTTAGACCTAGCTTTGTCTGTTAAATTAACAGCTGAAAAAATAGTAATAGGCTTATCTTGGTCACATATAAGCTCTCCGTAGCCTGTGTAGTCATAAAGTAGAGATGAGCTTTTACTCAGCTCCATATTTATTTTGCATGAGCTAGGTAGAGTCTCGTTAGAGAAAGCTTGTACTGTAAGTAAAAGGGTTGTCACTGCAGTTAAAAATAGTTTCATAATCGTTCTCCGTTTTATGAGTTAGTTTTTCTTTCTGTCAAATTCTGTGTAATGAATAATTGTTATGTGTTCACTAGTTGCTTTGTAGGCTTTATCTAAGTTTTTAATGTTTCGCAGACTATCATCTATAAAAATAATTTGTTTATAAGATTTATTAATGCTTTTTAAAAAACCTTGTAAAGCATGGCCTTTATTTCCGCCACCCACTAAAGCAACGCCTTCTTTGTAAGCCAATTTATTAATTTTTTTAGCACCTTTGTAATCGTGTTCTGTGAAGCTAGTGTCGTAAGCTGGTGCCGTCACAAAGTATAATTCTGCTTTATTATCATTTTCGTCAGTGGAGGGTTCGATAGTAAATCTTAAACGGCTTTGGAGTTGAGATAAGGTGGCATCTGTTAGGTATTTGCTACGAGCTGTTAAAGCCATGACTGGGTAGTCAGCCACTTGCAAGTCGTAAATAAGACCAGGTACATAGGTCGAAGTTAAATAAGCTTGGCACTTTTTCACAGAATCGGCAAAGCGCTTAAAGCCCTTTAAACTTTGATTTATTTCAGGGCAGTCATCAGTTAAAACAAGTGTGTGATCTATATCAAAGACGACGAGTAATTCTTCATTGTTGAACATAGAAGTTTTTGAATCAATAATTTCTATAATTTCATCATAGTTTTCAAGAGTGAGAACTTCGGAGGTTGAATAAGCCAATTGACTCAGCAATAGTGTAAAAATAAAAATTAGATGCCTCATAAGCTGTTCCTCCAGGTCTGTTTTAATTGGCCATTTATAACTGAAAAGCTTTTGAAACTCATGGTTTAACTTGAGTTTGAATTTTTGTTTGTGTTTAGTATTGAATTTTTTTTAAAAAGTAAGGCTTTATTTAAAGTCATATAGAGTGAAAATAGTGTATTAATATTAAGTGTTTATACTCAAAATTAAAGGTTGTGTGTAAGGAGGCTTTGAGTCACAATAGAAAGATGGACTCTATTAGGTTTGAGTATAGACCAACTATAAAAAAGATATACTGGTTTTTAGTGGTTATAACTATTATATTTTTACTAGTACTATTGCGTATTAATTTAGCAAAACTAGCTACTGAAACCTATATTTTTACCACAATTAAACTCGTTATAGCTTTAATTGTGCCCTTGTCAATTTTGTTTCGTTTACATTTTATAATTCGCCCTTATATTTTTTCAAAATATAAGTTAGAGAAAAATTTGCTGTTCGTAAAATTTAAAAAGAAAGAAAAAAAAGTTAACCTTGATCATGTTACCCACTTGAAATTTACTTTGTTTTCACCTCGTTTTTTTGGCGGTTTTAAAATTAAATTAGATGATGGGTCAAGTTATAGGTTTTTGTCTTTGTTGCAAAATAATCATAAAGTAGTTGAATATTTGTTTGTAAATAAGCCAAGCTTAAAGTCAGAAGCTAAATACAGCAAATATATTAAAACTAGTAAAACAGTACTTGTTTCATGGAAAAGAATTTTATTGCGTTTAAAGCAATGGCCTTGGCTATTAATTAAATATTTTTTATTACCTGGAATATTTTATTTTTACACCTATAAAAACATCAGCTTGGGAAATAATGCTTCTTTTAGTGAAACTGAAAAATTAGTGTTATTGTATGTTTCATTTTTTATTATTAATTTAGTTATAGCTATAGTTTATAATCATTTTGAAGAAATGATTTTAAACTCACGCATATCTGAAAAGACTGATGAAGAGCTATCTAGTTGGGATTTTTCAACAGAAAAAATTATTTTTTATTGTTCGCAAGTATTTTTTTATATAAGTACTGCTGTTACACTTTATATATATTCCAAGTCGATAATTCATATATTTTAAGATGTAAACCATAAACTAAACTATTAATTTATGCATATAGTAAAGATAAATTAGTTGGGAATTTTTTCAACAAAATTTCTAATTTTTATATCAAAAATATTTCCATTTTCTAAGTTAACTTTGAAAGAATTTACTTTATGGACCTGGCCACCTATTTTTAATTTAAGTTTAGAAAACCCTTCTATTCTTTCTACAGTCATTAGTTTTGGAATCTTTGCAAACTTATCAAACAATAACAGTGTTTTAGGGTTTTCAAGTTTATCGATTAATTCGTGAGAATAGCTATTATCAATTATAGCTTCGCAATTTTCAATGGGTAAGTTTTCTTTGTCATACCCCAGCGATATCAACTTTTGGCCAAAACCAGATTTTGCCTTTTTGTTTGATAATCTAAATAAACAGTTTGGAGGCACAATGATTTTTAAAGGACGATCAGTAAGGTGTGAAATATCAACAACTTGAATTTCGGCTAATGAGAAATACTCTGGATAAAAACCTTTAAAGTAAAATGGGGAGTGGGAATGTACTTTCAGGTTTTGGGTTTTGCTAAATACTATTGTGCCGATTAATATGGGTTTAGCATAGGCCCAAGTCTTGAAACCGTCCCAGTTGCCACTGTCTGTTTCTAAATCAATTTCATTTTTACTAATAATAGGTGTAAAGTTCGGAAACATGGGCCTAAACCCAGACTGAATTAGTTTTTTATGCCAATCCTGTTGTGTTAATTTGTAATACTGCTTTGATGCGAGTAGGGCGGTAAGAGCTCTAACTCCTGTTGACCTAAAATCATAGCGTAGTAAAATATTTTCTCGGTAAAATAATTCATGAATAACTAGGCTAGCTTTTAAGTCATTGCTGAGCTGGTCCCACAACTTATTGTAGACCTCTACTTTTAGAAAACCACGGCGATCACCATTTTTATATTCGGGAGCAATTTGTTGTAAGGCTAACTTTAGGACGCAGTTTTTGGGTATGGTGATTTGACCAATACCGTAGTCTTTTTGGTAGTCTTTATCTTGAACTTCAAGGTGGTCTAGCTGAAATATTGAACGAAACTTATGTTCCACCATATTTTGAGTCCAGTAGTTATTAAATTGATATCGATAGTTTTTTGCTCGATTAGGATCTAGGGACTCAAGTTTATTTAAATAGTAATTTACCTTTTGTCTGACAGTTTCGCCTTGGGGCTTGTAAAAAGTGAATTTATCTTTGGCTTCATAAAAATCAAAAAGTTCAACTTGACCATCGCAATCAATAACAAAACCAGCATTGCCCACCTTTGACCAGGTAACAGCAAAAGTCTGACCACTAGTAGAGAATAGCAATAAAGTTAAAATATAAAATTTAATGAGTTTCATTTTTTTTATCCTTTTGGTTTAATCTACTGAGCGGAAAAAATTGCATTTGTATTTGGTAAATTTCATCGCCACCGTCTGAGTCCATGGCGGCGCCAAATTCATCTAAAAAATTTCTTAATAGCTCTTTGGCTTTGTTCATATTGTGTAAGTTAAAAGATAATGTTCCAGATAAAACCTCCCTTTCATCAAGCTTAACTTGTTTTAAGCTCTTTTTGGCGTTGTCTAGCATTGAATTGTGATAATCTTGTATGGCAAGGTTGTGGATGTCTTCACTCGTGGAAAGGTTGCCTGGTGAGATCTTAACTTTTTTTTTATTAATTTTTAAAAGCTTTGTTTTTAACAAGTTATCAATGGCAGTTTGTGCCTGAGTTTCACTTACGGAAAAGCGTAAGTTTTGACTAATCCAAAGAGGTGAGAGTTTAAAGTTTTTGAGTCGGCTCATTTCTCTAATGGCAAGATGAAACCATGAGCGTATAATTTCAAATGTTTTAGCTTCAATAAGTTGAACGTCTCCGGCTTGGCTGTTTCTGGTCAATCTTTTTAGTAAAATAGACTGTAAGCTTGGGTCGTTTTTAGCCTTTGCAAGGTTGATTAAATCTTGAAAGTAAATACTTTCTTTATTGTTGAAATTAAAATAGTTAATTAATGAATTGGTTATTTTTTTACCAGGAGCTCTATTTTTATTTAATACTTTTGTTATTGAGGATGTTGACTTTAAGCCAAGAGTTTTTGCCCATGAGCCTAGGCTCCAATTAATGTCAGATTTTTTTTTATTTTTTACAAAGTCATCAAGGAATAAACTATAGTCTTGATAGCGTAAAATATCTGGCTGGATCTTTGTAGACATTTATTCCTCCATGAATATTTTTTAAGTGTACTTTGAATGTGGGCAAAAGCAAATATTTTTTTGCCTACAGTTAATTTAAGCCTTGGCAACTTTGCCAACAGCACTGTCAGTAAAGGTTTTAACACAATTTAAATTAAAAAAATAATTTGACCTCATCGTAATTAAACTGGAACAATCAATCACAAGATTCAAAATATTTTAAGACCAAGGAGGGTTCTTAGGTGAAATTATCTTTTTTAATTATTTTATTATTCTCGATACATACACTTGCCTCTCCAGTAAAGCAGGTTAAAAAGTGGGAACTTTTTAAACAGCTCGATGAAATTACCAATGAGTTAAATTACAACAGTCATAGTGACAGACAAGTGGATAAGTCATTGGACATTTTGACGAACACCTTGAATACTTTGCAAGGAAATATAATTGAAAGACCAGCTGATGTTATATTTCAACATAATAATCCATACATTATAGGGCCTTTTGCACGAGGTTCTTATCACGATCTAGTTATTTATATTGAAAATAAAGGGCATAAAGTCGCATCTTCATTAGTTCTTGATGGTGTAGATAAACCATTCAATTTTAAAGGAGGAAGCTTTCCTGGTACCGGTGGGACCTGCGCCACTGTGTTATCACCAAAGTCTGCTTGTTCAGTAGTGTTGTCGTTTAACGTCGGTCGGCTAGG
>CALJPJ010000189.1 GCA_937980625.1 uncultured Bdellovibrionales bacterium | reverse complement strand
ACACTAATCCCGTCGATCATATGAGGATGAGCATTTCTTTCAGTTGCGGGCCCATGTGTTGCCCAGCGAGTATGGCCAATTCCAAGATTACCTCTAATAGGGTCCAGCCTTAGCTTTTCTTCTAAGTTAACTAACTTACCCTCAGCTCTAGATCTATTAATATACTCACCATTATGTATAGCTACTCCGGCACTATCATAACCTCTGTACTCTAATGTTTTTAAACCCTTCACGATAATCTCTTGGGCATCCGGACGGCCTAAACATCCAACAATTCCACACATATATAAGTCCTTTTATTTTTTAGAATTATAATTTTTTTTAATAAACTGTTTACCCCTTGCCACAGCCAAAGCATTATCAGGAACATCTTTGGTTAGTGTGGAGCCTGACCCTATAATAGTATTTTTACCAATTTCAATAGGAGCAACAAACTGCGTATCACTTCCAATGAAAGAGCCATCTCCAATTTTAGTTACATATTTCTTTTTATCAGGAGCATAATTACAGGTAATAGTTCCACAACCGATATTTACATCTTCGCCAACAATTGCATCACCAAGGTAGGTTAAATGACCAGCCTTCGACTTATTTCCAAAGGTCACTTTTTTCAGCTCAACAAAGTTACCAATTTTAGCCTCTTCACCAACGATTGATTCGGGCCTAATATGTGCGTATGGCCCAACTTTAGTTTTACTGCCAATTTTACATTTATTTAAATAACTACCTGCTTTAATCTCAACTGAATCGCCAATCTCAGAGTTTTGTATAAAGGCATTGGGTTCTATAATACAATAGTTTCCAATCTTAGTTTTCTCCTTTAAATAAACTCCTGGATACAAAATTGTACCTTCACCAACTACAACATCTTCTTCAATATAAGTTGCATCCGGATCAATGATAATCACGCCTTGCTCTAAGAGTTGGTCTACCTTTTGCTTAAATACTTGTTTTGTTGCCATAGCAAGCTCCTTTTGATTATTAACTCCAAATGCAATTCTAGGATGGCCAATAATTGCATCTACTTTTTGCCCCTTTTCCTGGCACAATGAAACAATATCAGTAAAGTAATACTCACCCTGTGCATTATGACAATCAATCATTGGTAAATATTCTGATAAAAGCTCTGCATCAGTAATAAAAACGCCTGTATTTACTTCTTTAATTTTTAATGTTTCATGAGAGGCATCTTTGGCTTCAACAATAGCCCTGAGCTCACCATGATGCCGTACAATCCGACCAAATGATTTGCCATCTTCTAACTCAGACGAAACAACAGATAGGTCATTATTTTTTTTTGTATGCTCTTGGATTATTGTTTTAATATCTTCAACTTTAAGTAGTGGATGGTCACCATTTAAAACTAAAGTTGTACCTGTTAAGCTATCAGGTTGTGCCGCCTGTACTGCTTTGGCTGTTCCATTTTGAACTTTCTGCTTAAAACAAACAGCTCCAAGAGGGTCCACAACTTGCCTCACTAGGTTTTCACCAAAACCAACGATTACACGAACTTCTACCGCTCCTGCTTTTTTCACGGTTTCAATAGTTCTATAGATCATTGGCACACCAGCGACAGGGTGTAAAACTTTAGGTAATGGCGACTTCATTCTTGTCCCTTTACCAGCGGCTAAAATTATAACTGAAAATTCAACATCACTCATACTTAATAATTTCCCTTTTCAACGAGCTACGGTCAATAATTCATCAATATATTTATATATAAAATTTGAAATTCGATGTTTTTAAGAGACTTTTAATTTAAACACCTTAAATTTATAATCACATACTTAAAATGACTAATTTATATTTGAGCTGAGGTTAAATCAAAATTAAAACTGGAAGATATACACTTTAGGGCAGTTTCTTATTTTACTAACAGAACACAATTTTATATAATTATTAAATAATGATATTGCATAAAAAAAACTGGGCCAACTCAGTACAAAGTAATCATATTGAACTTTACCTCTCGCATGATATAAATCAATTTATTGGCCCTATTTTATTTATTGGCGGAGTTCATGGTGACGAGCCCGAAGGAGTCTCTTTAGCCAAAAACTTACTCATATACCTAAATAAAAATAAATTTAATAAACACTGGGCTTTAATTCCTTGCTTAAATCCTGATGGCTTTGCCGCAAACTCTAGAACTAATGCCAATAATGTAGACCTAAATCGAAATTTCCCCTCAAAAGATTGGAGTAAAAATTATAAAGCCCCTAGATATTACCCAGGGCCACACCCAGCATCTGAGCCTGAGATCTTAGCTTTAACACAACTCATCAAAGATATTAAACCAAAATTAATTATTCACTTTCACTCTTGGAGGCCCTCCATAATTCTTACTGGCCCGCCCGATAACCCTGAAGCAAAAGCCTTTAGCCAATGTTCTAACTACCCTCTAAAGTTAGATATTGGCTACCCAACCCCCGGTAGCTTAGGGCAATTTGCTTGGTTTGATCTCAATATACCAGTCATTTGCATTGAGGAAGAAGAAAAAATTTGTTCTACTACCTCATGGAATAACTTCAAAGCTGCGTTTGATATAGTTTTAAAAATTAAGTGATAAAGGCAAATATTAATATAATGAGCACACTAAATATATACTCTGTCCTATCAGATCTACAACAAGCACAAAATATTAATTCCCTAGAAAATTTAATTCAGCAAAATTTAAAACATCAAATTAAATCTCTAAACTCTTATATATCATTTTCAGCAAATGACCCTCGCTTAATCAATTTTACAAAATTAAAAAATATTGAAATTTTAAAAATTGACCTTAACCTAGTGCTCGCCCCTGAAGCTTACCTCTTTATTATTAAAAATAAAAAGTTTAACAAAACAGAAATTAAATTTTTAAATAAAATCACAAAGACTATTAGTATAAATTTAGATCGACTTTTAAAAATTGAACGAAATGAAAACCTAAAACTACAGTGGGACTCCACATTTGACGCAATCTCCACACCTTTATGCCTCACCGATGCCAAATTCTCAATCCTTAGAACTAACAAGTCTTTTCTTGATAAAACTAATTATAACAATAAAAATATCATCGCAAGCAATGCATTTAAGTCGTTTTTAGGCTCTGAAGAGATTAGTTTTAAGATTGACAAAAACCAAAGCCACTTCACAGCCTTTGCTAATAAAAAAAATAACAACATAACTTATAATTATGAAGTACATTGCCAGCTCATCTCGCAACCACAGCAGACCAGTCGAATTAAAAATAAGCAGTACCTAATTATGTTTAGAGATATTACTGAGCAAAAAAAAATGGAAAAACAAATATTTGAATCTGCTAAAATGGCTGAGCTAGGAACGATCGGCAGTAGTATCGCTCATGAGCTTAACAACCCACTCGCAGGTATGCTTTCATTTATTCAGTTAATTAAAATGGACTTAGAAAAAACATCTCCCATATATGAAGATATTATTGAAATGGAAACAGCTACTTTAAAATGTAAAGACATCGTAGAAAACCTACTTGGCTTTTCAAGAAAGCATAACCTTGAAGAACAAGAAACTCTTGATCTACGTAATATTGTTAACCAGTCTATTAAAATTAATGAATTAAAAACCAAAGCTAAAGGAATAAAAGTTATTTTTTCTGAAAGCACTAATGATACTTTTTTAACCAAAGGAAATAAAAATTTGCTAACCCAAGCCTTAGGTCACCTTATTCAAGAAGCTAGCATTAGTTTGTCTGAAAATATGGCTGTTAACCCGCAATTCCAAGGCACTATCAAAATCAAAATTACAAATGAAGAAAATGGCCCTATACTTAAGGTCAATGATAACAGAATTACAGCCGATAAGTACGATCCTTTCCAAAGTGGTAAAAGTCTTGGAGTCACTGTCGCCTATAAAATATTAAAAGATCATCAAGCAATTTTAGAATTAATTTCCCAGCCTAACATTGGGGTTCAGGCAAAACTAACCTTCAAACGACCAGATTTATTACAAGAGAGACAAGTTTTTGACGGAGAAATTTGACACTTTCCAACCTTGTTCTATACCATTAAGTTATATACATATGGCCCCTGAAAGCAACTGTACTAAAGGCTTTCAGACGATAGGGCACAAGACCAAGGATGGTATTAGTGAGTCGTATTCAGAGAATTCTAGTTGTTGATGATGAAAGTAGCTTACGCTCAGCTTTATTTAGAGCATTAAACAAAAAATACCAAGTAATAACCGCCAGCAATGCTAATGAAGCTATTGCTTTATCACAAGGTGATCTAAACTTAGACCTCGCCTTAATTGACTTAAGGCTTCCCGATGGCAATGGCATTGATTTAATGTCAAAACTCAAAACAAACCATCCGAATATGAAAACAATCATATTAACAGGACATGGAACTGTCGAACTTGCTGTGGAAGCTACAAAAAAAGGGGCCTCCCACTTTATAACCAAACCTTTTAATCTTGAAGAAGTTCTAAGCATTACTGAAAATTTAGTTTCACAAAAAAAACTAGAAATTGAAAACTCACAACTTAAAGCTTCAATTCAAAGTAAATACAAATTTGAAAATATTATCGGTCAGAGCAAAGAGCTAGCACAAGTATTAAACTTAGTTGACAAGGTGGCTGCAACAGATTCTACAGTACTAATTACCGGTGAAAGTGGAACAGGCAAAGAGCTCATCGCTAGAGCCTTACATTTTAACTCTAATCGATCCAATTCACCTTTTATACCTATTAACTGTGGTGCCATACCAAGTGAGCTCCTTGAAAGTGAATTATTTGGCCATGTAAAAGGAGCTTTTACAAATGCAGTGAATAGTCGTGCTGGACGCTTTGAATTAGCCGAAGGCGGAACGATTTTTTTTGATGAGATAGGAGACATGAGCCCGCACTTACAAGTGAAGCTACTTCGCGTACTACAAGATAGGAAGTTTGAACCTATTGGCTCTACTAAAACTAAAACAGCTAATGTGCGTATTGTTGCTGCCACAAATTTAAACCTTGAGGAGGCAGTTAAAAAAGGTAACTTTAGAGAATATTTATATTATCGACTTAATGTTATTCCTGTCACTCTTCCCTCGTTAAGAGAACGGAAATCTGATATTGCCGTTTTATTTAAACATTTTATGGAATCCTTTAATCGTAAAAATAAAACTGAAGTCCAAGGAGTATCACCTGACACTTTAAATATTTTAACTCACTACACTTGGCCCGGAAATATTCGTGAGCTTGAAAACCTTGTGGAACGATTAAGTATTATTAAAGGTAAGGGTATAATTGAAACCTACGATCTACCAGCAAAATATAAATCGCAATCAAACTACTCATTTAACTCAGATAAAATTGAAATTCCAGATACAGGCCTCGATTATAACTCTGCCGTTAATGCCTACGAAAATCAATTAATACTAAAAGCCCTAGAGAAAACTGGCTGGAACAGAAACCAAGCTGCAATATTGCTAAAACTCAACAGAACAACATTGGTTGAAAAAATAAAAAAGAAAGGCTTAAAACCTACAGAAGCTTCTAATTAGTAATTCGCAGTTTGCCTTAGTTCTACTACAAAGCTCTTGAATTAAATAATTGGATTAAATTATCACTTAAAGCTTTATATGCTTTTTCTTCAGCGCTATTTCTTGCTCTTTGCTGGAACTCTCTTGAGTTAAAGTCTTCATCACTATTTTTTTTAATATTTACTTTACCAGTAATTAAACTCGTAAACGGAATCGCACCAGACATTACGTCGACAACACCCACTTCCATATTAGCTGTTGCCGTTGCTTCATTTTTAGAAAAAAGATTGTATTTAAAATCTGTTAAGCTATTTGTTTTAATAATCACTAAGTAATTAGCCTGCATTAGTGCAGCCGTATCTCTTAAATTAGCTACTGAAAATTCGTTTGGCACTAAAAAAGTTGGTACAAGTGAGATACTCTTAATTCGACCTGACTTATTAATAATATCTGAAAATATTTTTTTATTACTACTATTGACTGTCATGCCATCATTATAAAATGATTGATAATAATTTCCGTAATTTATTCCGCTATGATCTAATTTAATTATAGCCAACTTAACAGAGTTTGATATTTTAACTCTAGACATTAATAATTTTTGAATTTGCTTATCACTAAAATTATTTTCTGACTTTTTAAAATAAGAACCAGTTAACTCATTTTTATTTTGATAGGCTTTAGTATTTAAATGCTCTAGATTTGAAGACATCTGCTGTGCTGCACAGCCCATCAAAAAGTATATTAAAATTAAACATAAAAGTTTCATCAACCTCTCCAGTAATTATTAGGATTTAATTAATTCATAATCTAATTTTTTAACTAGTGGAGTTAGTTTATCAATTGGCCAGGCTCCTTTTCTAATAACTTTGATACTATTAATACCTTGAGTTTTTAAAATTGTACTCGGCAATGATCTAATAGGCTTTGAATCTGGTTGCCAATCGGCAATTTTTATATCCTCAGGCAGCCAAGATAAATCATCCACAGATGCAGCAGGTGCCTTTCCACTTTTATTAGCACTGGTTGAAACAATAGGGTCATCTACCAGTAATATAAACCGCTTAATCCAATCGTGATGAGAGCAGCGTAAGCACAATGTGCCATCACTACTACCTAAAGAGCTCGCCAACCCTTTATCTAAAGCTGGAAAAATAAAACTAATTGGCCCAGGCCAAAATGCTCTAAGTAATATCTTTTCTTTTTGGTTTAACATGATTAAAGTTTTAGCCATCTCTACATCACGTACTAAAACACTCAAAGCTTGTGTTGAAGACCGTCCTTTAACTGTAAAGATTTTTTCAATGGCTTTTTGGTTATAAATTGATGCGCCCAGGCCCCAGACTGTTTCAGTTGGATAAGCTATGACCTGCCCTTCATTTACTGTTTCTGCAATTTCAGTAATATTAAATAGTTTCATAACTAGATTTTTGAAATTCCTGCGCCAATATCACGTCGTAGTTGCATACCATCCCAGTTAATCTCTTCACATAATTTATAAGCGTTACCCACAGACTCACCATGAGTAGAGCCCATGCCAATTAAATTAATAACTCGCCCCCCATTAGTCACCCAATCTCCATCTTCATTTTTTTTAGTACCAGCATGTAAAATATAACTAAAAGCGCTACTGGCTTGAATATTACCATTTATTTTTACACCTTTAACTGGCTGAGCCGGGTAATTCTCTGCAGCTAAAACTATGCATGAAACACATTGGCTTTTCCAAGACAATGGTTTAACTACGCCCTTAGCAATATCAGAAAAAACTTCGCCCCAGTCACCATCTAGTAGTGGTAATAAAGTTTGTGTTTCTGGATCTCCGAAACGCACATTATACTCAATAACCGTTGGACCATCTTTTGTAACCATTAAACCCACAAAAACAACACCGTGATACTCTACTCCACTTTTATTAATATGATCTACCGTCGGCTTTAATATTTTTTCATGAATTTCTTTTTCAAGGTTCACATCAATTTTAATTGGAGCAACAACTCCCATACCACCTGTATTAGGACCTTTCCCACCGTCATATAAAGATTTATGGTCTTGAGCTAAAGGCATAGCCTGGTACTCTTTACCATTGGTTAAAATTAAAAAGCTGAGTTCATAACCATTTTGAAACTCTTCAAGTAAAGCTAATTTACCAGAATCACCGAATACTTTATCCTCAAAGCATTTTTCAGCCACAGATTTTAGCTCTTTCAATGTTGAACAGATTGCAACACCTTTTCCCGCTGCCAAACCATCAGCCTTAAAAACAAATGGGGCTTTAAATTTTGCTGCAGCGTCAATCGTCTGCTGAACACTTGAAACAGCCGTAAACTGTGATGTCGGTACACCAGCTTCTTGCATAAACTGCTTAGCAAATACCTTACTAGCTTCTAACCTAGCACCAACTTTTGAAGGGCCAAAAACATCAACCCCAAAAGACCTAATATGATCAGCTAGGCCATCTACTAAAAAATTTTCTGGTCCAATAATTACTAAGTTAATTCTTTTTTGTTTCAAAAAATTTTGTAATTCATCTAAATTTGAAACATTGATATCGTGAACAAATGAATCTTTTTTCATGCCGTCGCTTCCTGGAGCACAATGAACTTCGTTCACACTTTGCGAAAAACTCAATGCTCTTACTATTGCATGTTCTCGCCCACCTTTACCAATTACTAAAACATTCATACTAATTTTAACCTCTACAGTTTTTTATCTATTAATATTTTTTGTGATTCTGAAAATTTTTCTGGCTCTACGTATAATCTTTCGATGAGTCTAATCTCTTCATATTTTTGAAAAATCTCAGTACTTTCTTCAATTGAAAATGGAGTGGATTGAGTATCGTATTGGTTAACAACATAAATTGGAAATGATTTTTCTGTTTGAGATGCAGTATGATATTTACTCACTCTAGCGTAAGAGCTAGATAAAATCGCAGGCACACCACTTTGCTCAAGTTCATTTTTCATAACCTCTGTTCGGTTCGTACTCCCATTAGAGTGCAATTCAAATAAAACTCTATATGGCCTTCTCTCAGAGATACGCTTTGCCCACTCATTATTAGACCCTGCTAAATGTTGATAAAGTAAGTAGTCGTTATATTTAATGTACTCCTCTATATCACTAGGTAATGCAAAGCTATTTTCATTGGATGTAAAATACCTGTATAACATCTCTTCATAAATTACGCTTTTATGATGAAAATAAACCATTAAATGCATGTGGTGCCTAGATAATAAAAAGTCATCAAATGTATATAAGGCTTTTCGGTTTAAGGCTAAAAATGCTTCATCACCTTTAATGTGCATGGTCAAGTTGGCTATCAACCAATGTAAATCAACCTTGCCATAGCTAGTTCCACAATAGTAAGCATCACGTTCTAGATAATCCATTCTATCAACATCTATTTCTGAACTCACCATCTGGCTCAACAAAGTCCTGTAATTAATACCTTGATCAATAAAAAAGTCATCTGGGCACTTCAAACTTTTATCAATTAAGCAAGCAATATGAATAGGACTAATATCATTAAAAGACTCTTTAAGAACTTTAGTTAAGCTTGAGTCCGTTATAAACTTTATTGAGTAATCTTCGTGATTGGCTTGGTCTTCGTCGTTAATCACTGAAGTCTCTACATCACTCCTGCGATTATTATAAGCTTTAATCCCTAAGCTTTTAAGTTTGGGCATAACCTCTTCAGTTGTATGGCTCAGGGGTCCATGACCAATATCATGAAGTAAAGCACCTAATTTGACAGCCTCTTTTAAACGGTACTTTGTAGTGGAGCTGCTAAAGTTATAATTTTTAAAAATATTTTCAAAAACAATACCAGCAAGATGAGAGACTCCTAAAGAGTGCAAATACCTATTATGAGTTGCCCCTGGAAAACTGAATTCAGAGAACCCAAGCTGTTTTATGGCCCGAAGCCTTTGATAAGCTGCACTATCAATTACTTGATTAAACTCAGGGCTAATCTCAATTGCACCATGTATTGGATCTCTAATTTCCATTTAACATTACCTTAAAAAAGTAGTTAATAAAGAATTCTTCTTAAGAATATCAAGTATTTAACACAATATAATACAAAATACTACTCCCCGTAATGAAAAGTAATGGCCCATTAAAACCTCAACAAGATCTAGTAAATTCAATGGCTTAGAAAGTATTTTCTCCTACTTTAATTTTAGGTCAAAATAAAAACATAAAAGCAAAACAGATTATATTTTTAGCAATAAAAGTCTTAAACTCTTGAGTCAAAATTAACTTTTTATATACCTTGGCTGAAAATTATTGTTAGAATAAAACAACTTCAGGGACATTTAATTTGAGTCACCCCCATAGTCCCACTTCAAATAATAATTAAAACTCATTTCAAGGAGGCCCTTCATGCAAACATATCTCAACCTCATCCAACATGTTTTAGACCATGGAACTGAAAAAACTGATCGCACTGGTACTGGAACCAAAAGTGTTTTTGGCCATCAAATGAGGTTTAACATAGAAAATAGCTTTCCTTTGTTAACAACAAAAAAAGTTCATCTTAAGTCAATTATACATGAGCTATTATGGTTTCTAAGTGGCGATACAAATATTAAGTATCTGAAAGAAAATAAAGTTCGAATTTGGGATGAGTGGGCTGATGAAAATGGTGACCTCGGTCGTGTTTATGGAGCTCAGTGGCGCTCATGGCAAACACCAGACGGGCAAACCATCGACCAAATATCAAATGTTATAAACCAAATTAGTCAAAACCCTGACTCTCGTCGACTTCTTGTAGTTGCCTATAACCCAGGAGAGGTTTCCACTATGGCACTACCTCCTTGCCATGCTTTTTTTCAATTTTATGTAGCTAATGGAAAACTTTCTTGTCAGCTCTACCAAAGAAGTGCTGATATTTTCTTAGGGGTTCCTTTTAATATTGCTAGCTATGCTTTACT
>CALJPJ010000188.1 GCA_937980625.1 uncultured Bdellovibrionales bacterium | reverse complement strand
GATCAGCAAGGCTTCCCATAGCTCATGGTGAGGGACGCTATCATATTGAACCTGAAAAACTGGCAGAAATTAAAAGTAATGGTCAGATATGGTTAACTTATAAACAGAACCCAAATGGGTCTATAAGTGATATTGCCGGTGTATTAAATAAAAATAAAAATGTGGCTGGTCTTATGCCTCATCCTGAGCGAGCTATGTTTGATTGGATGGGTGGTAACGATGGTTTTTCTTTTTTTTAAAAGAGGATAAAAAATGAATTTAGAAGATAATTTAAAAAAATATAGAATTTCAAAGTCTGAGTATCAGTTGATTTGTAATCAACTAGGTCGTGAGCCAGAAGGCATTGAGTGGGCTTTATACTCAGCCCTATGGAGTGAACACTGCAGTTACAAAAGTTCAAAGTATCATTTGAAAAAATTATTTTCAAAATCTGATCGAGTATTACAAAGCTTTGGTGAAAATGCGGGTGTGATTGACTTAGGGCAAGGTGAACGTGTGGCTTTTAAAATGGAAAGTCATAATCACCCTAGCTTTATTGAGCCCTATCAAGGGGCAGCTACGGGAGTGGGTGGTATTTTAAGAGATATATTTACCATGGGTGCCAGGCCTGTGGCTTTAGCCAACTATTTATGTTTTGGTGAGCCGTCAGCAGACCGTATGGATACTTTAGTAAAAGGTGTGGTTTCTGGAATTTCAGGTTATGGAAACTGTGTTGGGGTTCCAAATATTACAGGACAAACAGAGTTTGATTCGTCTTACAACGGTAATATTTTAGTAAACGCTTTTGCATTAGGTTTATTTCGACCGGGCGAAGCGGTGTTTACCTCACAAGCTGAGGGGCCAGGAAATTTAGTTGTTTATGTGGGGGCTAAAACTGGACGAGACGGTGTTCATGGGGCCAGTATGGCCAGTGAATCTTTTGATGATGATAATGAAGCTAAAAAACCAAATGTACAAATTGGCGATCCTTTTTTTGAAAAACTACTTATAGAAAGCTGCATTGAGGTGATGAATCAAGGTTTAGTTGTAGCCATTCAAGATATGGGGGCTGCTGGATTAACAAGCTCAAGTTTTGAGATGTCATCCAATGGCGGGGTTGGGTTTGATATAGCTTTAGATCAGGTTCCTCTTCGTGATTCGCGCATGACTCCAGAGGAAATCTTATTATCTGAAAGCCAAGAGCGGATGCTGTTAATTTGTAAACCAGAAAATTTACCAGCAATAAAAGAAGTATTCACTCGTTGGAATTTAGACGCTACCAGTATAGGTACTGTTACTGAAGAAAAAACAATTAAACTTTCTTGGCACAATGAGGTGCTTTGCAATATTGATCCTGATAATTTAGTGGATAATGCTCCAATGTATGGGCCTAAAGATCGTCCATACGATGAGTGGCAACAAAAAAATAGAGTAGAAGTGGGCACTGAGTTATTGGCAGAGTCTTCTGATCACCAATCCTTATTATTAAAATGTTTATCTGATATTAGAGGCTGTAGTCGCAACTGGATATTTGATCAGTATGATCAGAGAGTGGGAGCTCAAACTATTAATGACTGTAGTCAGCAAGTGGGTGCCATTCGCTTACCTGATAGTGAGAGAGCTTTGTCGGTCGTATTGGGTTGTCGCCCTTATGTTATGCGTTTTGATAGTGCCGAAGGCGGAAAAGATTCGGTCGCTTTTCCATCCATTGAATTAGCCTGTAGAGGTTTTGAGCCTTTAGCTGTAACTGATTGTTTGAATTTCGGCAATCCTGAGAAAAAAGAGCTAATGACTGAATTTGTAGCTAGTGTCAATGGTATGTCTCAGCAGTGTGAATCTTTAAAGGCTCCTATTATTAGTGGAAATGTGAGTTTATATAATGAAACTAAAGATAAAAATGTAACGTCAACACCATCAACAGGTGTTGTTGGTTTACGTAACTCTGTTTATGGGCCGACAACTATTGTTAAAAATAAAGGCGAAGTTGTTTTACTTTTGAGTAGTGATCAAATGGTCATGTCGGGCCAAGTGGCTGAGGTTATTGGTCATCCTAATAAGGCGATTGGGGCTATTGATACTAATAAAACTGCTGAATTTGTAAAGTCGTTAACCCATTTTGTTTTAAATGAAAAAGTTTCTAGTTCGCAAGCTGTTGGAAAATTTGGTGTCGCCTACACTCTAGCTAGAATGTCTTTGGGGGGGCTCGGTTTGCAGGTGAAAACTGATAATATAAACAAGCAGGCCTCAAATCTAACAGAAAAATACTTTGCAGAAAATTTTTATCAAGTTGTGGTAACTATGCCTGAGGATCAATTTAATAATTTAAATAAAACTAATTATAGTTTCGGTATTGAAAAAATAGGAAATACAGGTGGCAATCATTTAGTTATTGACGATAAAATTAATATAACAATATCAGAAATTTTAAAGGCTTATAATTCTTGGGGAGTACATTTTGAAACATTGGCATGATGAGTGCGCAGTATTTGGTTGTTGGCAAGATCCTGAGGCCAGCCGTATGGCCTACTTAGGTTTGTATGCTCAACAGCATAGAGGCCAGGAGTCAGCAGGCATTGTCTCCTTAGATAATGGAGCACATATTGTTCATAAAAATATGGGTTTAGTTGGTGATGTTTTTAGCGAAGATGACTTAGTTCGCTTAAAAGGAGAGGCCTCCGTCGGACATGCTCGTTATTCAACAACGGGAGAGAGTTTAGCTATAAATGCTCAGCCTCTAACTGCAACTCTAGAAAATGGCCCTGTAGCGATTGCTCATAACGGGAATATTGTGAACGCTAAAAAGTTAAAAAAAGAATTGATTTCTGAAGGAGCAATTTTCCAAAACACCAGTGACACCGAGTGTTTGTTGCATATGATAGCCAGGCATAAAAGTGACAATATGATTCAGTGTTTGAAAGAGTCTTTGCCGCGGCTTGAAGGGGCTTTTTCATTAGTGTTGATGACTAAAGATTCCTTAATTGCAGTGCGTGATCCCTATGGATTTCGCCCTTTGGTTTTAGGACAAAGAAAAACAAGTGATGGACGATTTTCTTATGTTGTTGCTTCTGAAACCTGTGCCTTTGACTTAATTGGAGCAAAGTACATCAGAGAAATTAAACCTGGGGAAGTTTTTTGGTGTGATAAAAATGGTGACCATAGTGAAATGTATACGGAACCCAAAAAAAAGTTAGCCCGTTGTATTTTTGAGCATGTTTATTTTGCGAGGCCTGATTCGGTAGTTTTTGGGCAAAGTGTTTACGAAACTCGTAAAGAAATGGGTCGTGTTTTAGCACAAAAAACAGGAGTGGAAGCTGATGTAGTAATACCTGTACCTGATAGTGGTGTGCCGGCAGCTATTGGTTACAGCCAAGAAAGTGGTATTCCATTTGAGTTAGGTATTATTAGAAATCATTACGTCGGTCGTACATTTATTCAGCCCAGCCAATCCATTAGAAGCTTTGGAGTTAAAATAAAGCTGAACCCACAGTCGGAAGTTTTAAAAGGCAAGAGGGTGATTGTCATTGATGATTCTTTAGTTAGAGGAACTACTAGCCAAAAAATAATTCGTTTAATTAGGCAGGCCGGAGCAAAAGAGGTTCACTTTCGTGTCGCTTCACCTCCAACATTATCGCCTTGTTTTTATGGTGTCGATACACCTAAAAAATCCCAGCTTATCGCCGGTTATAAATCTGTAGAAGAAATTCGTGATTTTATAGGAGCTGATAGCCTTAAATATATGATTTTAGAATCAATGGTTGAGGCAGCTTGTGGTGAGCGATCAAACCCTAGGGAAGCCGGTTTTTGTGCTGCTTGTTTTGGTGATGAGTACCCAACAGACCTATACGATGAGAGTATTACTAGCTAACTTGAGATATGGAGACGAAACAAAATAAATGCAAAATTTATCTTTTAATAAGCACCCCCATGAGATTTTTGAGCACTGGTATTTGCAGTCTCAAGGCCGGGCCGAGGGGCAAAAGCTAAAACAAAAAATTAAAATTAAATCTCAAACTTTAATTAAAAACTTATTTACTCAAATTGTGCCCTCTTTAGACCGCATGAACCAAAATGCTTTTGTTTTGGCCACAGCTAATAAATCTGGTCAGCCATCAAGTCGGGTTGTTTTACTTAAAGAGTATAGCCCTAAGGGCTATGTTTTTTATACAAATTATAATAGTGATAAGGCCCAAGACTTAATAACTAACCCTGTGGCATCATTAAATTTTTTTTGGGCCTATCCTACGCGCCAAGTTAGAATTGTGGGTGATGTCCAAAAAGTGAGTTATGAGCACTCAAGTCGCTATTGGGATAGTCGCCCTAAAGGGAGTCAAGAGGGGGCTCTTGCTTCAGATCAAAGTAAAAAAATAAAAGATTACAGTGATTTAGAAGATAGTCTTAAGTCAGTTCATGAGCAGTTTAAAGGTCAAAAAATTCCTTGTCCAAAGCATTGGGGGGGCTTTATAGTAAGCCCTAAATGTTATGAGTTTTGGCAGGCAATGCCTAATCGTTTACACAAGAGAACTCAGTTTAAACTAAATACTAATGGGAGCTGGGATAAAGCCTTTTTATCTCCGTAGTAAATATTTATGAAAATATGTTTAATGGTTCTGATATTAATTTCTATGAGCTCTTGCTCAAATTACTTTACAAGAAAAAAATGCGAGAAAAAAAACTGGTTTGATTACGGACAAAGTGTAGCTTTAAAAGGTCAAAGGTTGGGCTCTGATAAGTTTTATTTAGATTGTAAAAAAGCAGAAGCTGAGTTTGATGAAATGTCAGCAGACCAAGGCTTTAAAAAAGGAATGAATATTTACTGTGCTAAAGATGCGCCTTATAATTATGGCAAACAAGGAAAGCTATATAACTTTGATTTTTGTGACTTTACATATATTAGTAAAATGAAGGCTGCCCATGTCAAAGGTTTGCGAGTGTATTGTCGATCTTCTAATGGTTTCCCAGAGGGAATTAAAGGCAAGCCTTATAATGAATTATGCCCAGAGGACCTAGAAGCTAAATTTTTAATTGGTTTTAATAAGGGGCGGATTAAGTTTTTAAGATCTGAGATTGTTAAGCATAGCCAAGAAATTAGTGACATTGAAGGCGACTTGCGCACCGAAAATCGTCAACTCAAAAAGTTTGAGGACGAGTTACATAGTCTAAATGTTAAATACTCGGCGGACCCTAGTAGTAGTGAGGTGGTTATATCTGGGGGGAGTATTTATATTGGGCGTCGATCGAGCTCGCAATTTTCTACCAAAGAAGAGTTAGATGCAGAGAAAAATCGACTGAGCTCTGAAATTAGAGACCATGAATACAGTATTAAACGATTAAAAAGTAAAAGAGACGAAGCGCGAGCTAAGATTCGCGAATATAAAAAAGAGATATCATTACTAACTAATTAAAGGGAGCATTCATTATGTTTAAAATTATTTCTGTTATTCTTATTGTTTTTTCTGGGACCTTTGCCAGTGCAGATTACTATTATTTGTGCAGTGATTACAAAAACAGAAACTCTGAAGTTTTATGTGATAATGAGTTTACTGGCACAGAAAAAGAAATATGTGAAGTTTGTAGAGAGGAGCGTTCTTGCTTTATGGCTATAGATAATAAAAAAATGCGTGGATTATGTGAAGCATATATTGAAGGTCGCAGTTGTTTTATGGCTTTAAATGGAAGTGATCGCGATTGGTGTGAAGTAATAAATGAAAATAAAGCTTGCTCAGTTTTAAAGAGTGATGTGGATAGATCCAAATGCCGTGAAAGATTCTACCCTTTTAAGCATTTATTTTGGGTTTATTAACATCAATTTAATTAATGACCTGAGCTTTAAGGTGGTTTAAATTATAATGTGCTCAAACAGCTCCTTTCGGGAGAACTTCACGCATTATAATTTAAAC
>CALJPJ010000187.1 GCA_937980625.1 uncultured Bdellovibrionales bacterium | reverse complement strand
CTTTATTTTTAAAAATAGCTCTTATCTGGTTGATGTCATTGGTGATGAAACTGAATACACCGTTTACACTCGCGGCTCATTTAGAAAAATAAATATTTTTAATGACGAAATGATTCTTCATGAGAGCTTAAAATCTGGTGGTGCTTTAGGTGGGGGCAATAATTTAGTTTCCGGAATGCCAGGAAAAATTGTAAAAGTTTTTGCTCAGCCAGGACAAGAAATAAAAGAAGGCGAGCCACTTTTAATTATGGAAGCCATGAAAATGGAAAATGAAATGAGAGCTTCCCGTGACGTTGTTATTGATGAAATTTTAGTTTCGGAAGGTGATACCGTTGAATCTGGAGCTATTTTAATCTCTTTTAAATAAGGCTATATAATGTCAAAAAATAAATACCGTAAAAATTCTTATAAAACATCTAGTAACTTAGAACTCAAAGATTTTTACGGGCCAGCAGATGTAACAAGCGATTTAAGTAACTCTTTATCTGCTCCTGGTAAATTTCCTTTTACTCGTGGCGTTCAAGAAACAATGTACAAAGGTCGACTGTGGACAATGCGCCAATATGCTGGTTTTGGCTCTGCCCAAGAAAGCAATAAACGATATAAGTTATTACTAGATAAAGGTACCACAGGCCTAAGCGTTGCTTTTGACCTTCCCACACAGATGGGCTACGACTCTGATCATATTATGGCTACAGGAGAAGTTGGCAAAGTTGGAGTTGCAATTAGTAGCATTGAAGATATGGAAGTCTTATTAAAAGATATTCCTCTTGATAAAGTTTCTACTTCTATGACAATCAATTCTACTGCAGCTGTTTTACTAAGTTTTTATATTGCTGTTGCAGAAAAAAGAGGAATTGATAAAAAAGTTTTAAGAGGCACAATACAAAATGATCTACTAAAAGAGTATATTGCACGTGGCACATATATTTATCCGCCCAAACCTTCCATGCAAATTATCACAAATATCTTTGAATATTGTACAAAAGAAGTTCCCCTATGGAATACGATTAGTATTTCTGGCTACCATATTCGAGAAGCAGGCAGTACAGCTGTACAAGAACTTGCATTTACTTTATCTAACGCCATTACTTATGTTCAATCAGCAGTTAACCAAGGTTTAGATGTAAACTCCTTTGCTCGACGATTAAGTTTTTTCTTTAATGTTCATAATAATTTCTTTGAAGAAATTGCAAAATTTAGAGCTGCCAGAAGAATGTGGGCCAATATTATGAAAACTCGTTTTGGTGTCACAGATGAAAAGGCCCTTAAAATGCGCTTTCACTCTCAAACAGCAGGAGTTACTCTTACAGCTCAACAACCTGAAAATAATATAGCTCGTGTAAGTATACAAGCTTTAGCCTCTGTGCTTGGTGGCACACAAAGCCTACATACTAACTCAATGGATGAGGCTCTTGGCTTACCCACTGAAAAAGCAGCTACTATTGCTCTAAGGACACAACAGATTATTGCCCACGAAACTGGTGTTACTGATACTATTGACCCTTTGGCAGGCTCTTACTTTGTAGAAAACTTAACTGATCAAATAGAAAAAATGGCTTATGATTATATTCATCGTATAGATAATATGGGTGGAGTTATTAAGTGTATTGAAAAGGGCTGGATACAAAATGAAATTCAAAACGCCGCATATCAACAACAGTTAGATTTAGAATCTAAAAATGAAATCATTGTTGGCGTTAATGATTTTATTCAATCCGATAAAAATAAAGACGTTGATGTACTTAAAATATCTGAAGATGTTGCTCGTGATCAAATACAACGATTAACAAAATTCAAAAAAAGTAGAGATAATGACAAAGTAAAAACTCACCTACATGCCATATCTATTGCCGCCGAGAATAAGGATAACTTAATGCCTTTATTTGTTGATGCTGTTAAAGACCATGTAACTCTCGGTGAAATCAGTGATTCATTAAGAAAAGTATTTGGCCTTTATAGAGAAGCAGTTAAGTTCTAATTTTTTTACTTATCTTCTCTTAAGCCTCAATACTTACATTCCACCTTGATCGACCCAAAGTGCTACCAGCTCTCGTTCTTTTTCAGTCATTGAGCCAAACTGAGGCATATCTTTAACAATAGAAACTCTTATTTTTATTGCCTCTAATCTTGCTTTTACAGCTTCATGATCTAAAACATTTAGTAAACCACTCTCGGCGTTATGACATAACGCACACTTTAACTCAAACAATGGCTTAATAATTTTATTAAAAGTAATTTCTGTATTAGGTTCTTCTTCGTCAGGAGGCTCTTCTTCTCCTGGTGGTTTTTTATCACTTGGTGGTGAACCATCACTTAAAAGTCCTCCATCTTCTATCCACCTTGAAATAACTTCCCTCTCTTTATCAGTCATACTAATAATTTGAGGCATATCTTTTATAACAACCACTCTATTATTAATTTCATCAATTTTAGAAAAAGACTCTTCATAGTCTAGTACATTAAACAAGGAACTCTCTTCGTTATGGCACTCTGAACACTTTTGCTCTAAAAGTGGTTGTATATCAGTAAAAGTAATTATTTCTTTTTCTGTTATACCTGCAATATTATTTTTACCCGAAGAATTATGTTTTGCATCTCCACAACCCATCAGCATAATTACCAAAATACTTATAAATAATATTTTCATATTTATCACTCCTTCCCCTATATATTTATCCTAAAGTTTGTGATATAAATAAATGCATTATCTGGAATGATTGCTATGTAAAAAAGGAATATCTGTGATTATTAAGCATGATTATGTAAAGTTTTTAACTATTTACGAAGAGCTTAGTCTTTCAAAAGCCGCTGTAAAACTTGACGTTTATCAAGCTGCTTTATCAAAGTTGCTAAGTAAAATTGAAAAAGAATTAAACTATAAACTTTTCATTCGCACAAATCGAGGTATTTTACCCACTGAACAAGGACACAAACTATATACACACTTAAAAAAACAAATTGAAAAATGGAATATTTTTTCTGGCGATATTAGTTCTCAAGATACGTTAACTGGTGTTATACGATTTGGCGGACATCCAATAATATTAAATCAGTTTGATTCTATCTTTTCAAAAATTATTTCTGAATATCAACTTGCTGAAATTAATTTTAGCTTTGCACGCTCGAAAGAAGCTGTTCGCAAAGTATTAGACTTTGATTTAGAGTTTGCATTAGTAGTTAATCCAACTCTATTTAATGACTTAGTTATGAAGCCACTTTACTCTGATGAAATCGCATTGTTTTCTAATAAGAAAAAATATAACAAAAAAATATTAATTTATAACCCTGAACTTACTTCTCAAGAGCAACTCATCAAAAAAGTTGGAAAAAAAATAAAGCTTATGCCGATAGCCAATCTTTCACTTTCCTTATCTATTGCAAAAAATTTAAATTGCCAAATTTTAATACCTAAAAGTATTGCTTATAACCATGACTTTAGAATACAAACTAGTCACTCATTTAGCAGTAGTAAAATTTATTTAATTTATCGAACTGAACAAAAGTTTATGTTTAACACTAGGTTAATTACAAATTTATTCTAAGCTCAATATTTGTTTATAAATTTAAAATTCCAGTTGCCAATAAAGTGCTTTCAAAGCAAGTTCGGAGCGGAAGGCGTAAGCCTGAGCACCGCATGTCTGAGTCTTTGAAAACACTTTATTCAGAACTGGAGTTTTAAATTTGTTAACAGAGCCTTAAAGGCCTTCTGCTAATTTTACTGCATTATCAATATGAAGATGTTTTTGCGTTCCAGTTAAACCCCTTAACCTTCTATCATAGGTACCAGATTGAACTATGATTTCTCTTACCTCTACTGGCGTTAGTGTTGAGTCAGCACTCAAAATTTCTGCAACAGCTCCTGCAACAATTGGCGTTGCCATTGATGTACCACTCATCTCAGTATAAAAAACATCTAAGTTATTTAGTATTGCCGATGAGTATATTGGTGCACGACCATCTCCACCCGGAGCAACAATATCAATAACAGATCCAAAGTTAGAGTATTTGGTTAAAGGCTTCGAATCTTCGCTACTTGCAGATACTGCAATCATATTATCTAAATTCATACTTGCTGGGTAAATAGGTATTCTGTTTAAGTTTATGCCATCACCGTTACCATCACCATTTCCAGCAGCTACAACAACTACAACATCGTTATCTTTTGCATAATCATAAGCTATTTCTTCTGCTAAACTTGGCCCACCTCGACCCTCAATAGATAAATTAATTACTTTAGCCCCTTGATCAACTGCATACATTATAGCTCCAGCAATACTTGCTGAATCAACACCAAATGCACTTGCAATTTTGATTGGTAAAATTATCGCATTATTTGTAACCCCTGAATTTACATCAGCAATTAAACCAGCAACATGTGAACCATGACCTAAATCATCCATAGGGTGTGGGTCACCATGAAAAAAATCATAACCCACATAATCATCATCAAATCCATTGCCATCATCATCTATACCATTGCCAGGTATTTCTCCTTCATTTTTAAAAATGAATTGATTTAAACCTGGGTGATTGTAATTAACTCCTGAATCAAGCACAGCTACAATAATTTTTTCAACACGGTCTTCTTTTGTTAACATTAATCCCGCCCCTTCTAAGTGATCCATGCTCGGCACTATTAGCGGTAACTCATTGATTAAGTCATCTTCGATTAAATCTTCATTAGATGTCACCCAAAAAGAATAAGGTGCAAGTCCACAAACATTATTGTCATCCTTTGCAATTGCAGTAATTTGATATTGTCCAATTCCCTTGAGGTTCAAACTCAGATCTTTTCCAGCATAGAGGTATTGATCATAAGTGGACATTCCAACATTTGCTAGTAACCATAAAAATTTTGTAGCCCCAGTAAATTCAATGGCTTCGAGTTCAATTGTTTGACCTTTCTCTCCTATATAAACATTTGCAATTGGCTGACTGACCTCTGTTTCAGAATTATTTTTAATAAATACTGACAAATTTTCAACTTTATTACAGTCTTTAACAAATTCATTTAAATATTCAGCCTCTGTCATTGGCTCTTGCCTTGCCTCTGACAAATTTAGATGATTGTTTAACTGATTTTTTTCAATTTTAGCATTTGGAAAAGCAGCCTTAATTTTTGATTCTGAACCAAAAACTTCCATTAGTTTATGCCTTTTATTTACCACCCTATACTCAAAGCCTGATTTTTGAACCTCACTTAAGGTAGCTCCTATGACAATAAAGCCAAGCTCTTTTTTACTTGTAGGTGCTTTTTTTACTCGTTTATCAACAGAACATGCAGATATAGTAAATAAGATACAGATCAATATTATAACTGAAAGCTTCCCTCTCATTTTTCCCCCCGTCGCTTACCGACAGACATAACGTCTTCTATATTTTAAAAAATAACAATTTAGGTATTTTTTTTAGGACAATAAGAAAAATTTATACTGAAGCTAATCTTCTGTATAATCAGGAGCTTACAATTAATATACTCAACTATTAATTATTTTAATAGTCTCTATCTGTAATTTAAACAAAAGTAAATTTAGTGCACTAGAAAGAATTACCTAGTCATTACTTAAATAGTCTTAATTATTCGTAAGTTCAGTGTCATTTTCTTCATCTTTATCCCTGCCAAAAATTTTAACTAAGATTATCGAAAGTTCATATAACAATGTTAAAGGAACTAACATTGCAAACATACTAATTACATCTGGTGGGGTTATTAATGCTGATAATGCCGCTAAAACAACTATAGCATAACGTCGCATTTTTGATAAAAAATGGTGATCTATAACTCCTAAAATTCCTAAAATAGTTAAAATTAAGGGCATTTCAAAAGCAGCACCAAACACAAGTGTTGTTGTTGTAAAAAAAGATAAATAATCACTAATTGTAATCATTGGTGCATCAACTCCACCACCAAAGTTCATCAAAAAATCAAAAGCCATTGGGTAAACAATAAAATAAACAAAAGAAACACCAAGTAAAAATAAAAATGAACCACTAAAAATAAATGCAATTCCATATTTCTTTTCTTTTTCATACAAACCAGGTGCTATAAATAACCAAATTTGATAAATCCAAAAAGGACAACTTAAAATAACAGAGGCAAGTAGTGAAACCTTGATATGAGCTAAAAATTTATCCATTGGAGCTGTAAAAATTAAGCCACCCTCTTTTAAAAAAGGAGCTATTGGTTGCCTAATAATATTAAAAAGCTGTTCACTAAAAATCCAACATATGCAAAAACCAATCACTACTGCCATAACGGACCGTAATAAACATTTGCGTAAATCTGTTAAATGTTCAACCAAGGATTGCGATGCTTCTTCCATAATTATCCTTAAGAATTACTTAATTCGTCGTCTTCAAGCAATGATAGCTGTCCATCCTCACTTTCCTGTTCTTGATCTGTGTCTGAAATAAGATGTTCTTCAGTCGAGTCATTATCGATGCTATGGTAATCTTCTTCAACATCACCTACTTCTTTTGAAATATCATCTACGATTTGATCTACCTTAGATTTAGCCTCTGATTTTACATCAGCTAAAGTTCCTGTAATATCTTTTGAAGCACGCTTTAATTCGTTTAATGTTCGAGCCACTACTTTTGCAACCTCAGGCAACTGTTTTGGTCCAATTATAAGCAGTGCTAAACCACCTAATGCCATTAACTCTGGAAATCCTAAATTAAACATACTTTACAATACATTGTAGATATTAATAAATCTAGATATTTATAGGTTTTTTGAGCTCTATTGTTGGGTATTTTTTTTCTTTGGTATATTTAGCATACCTAAATCAACTAACTGGTCCTTAGCTAGGTCTGAATTTGTAAGCAAATATTTATCATATAAGCGTAAAACATCTCTAGTTCCCTGAATCGAACATTCCTGACTTATTAGTGTAAGTACATCTACAAAACTAATAAAGTTTTCTGAGATATCTCTATATACAACAGCTTGCAGGTCAGTTTCAGTTGTGTCCGATAAAGTTGAGAAGGCTGTTTCACCCATCTCTATATAATAGTCGACATCAATTATTTTTCTTTTAAATGAATCACCAAAAAAACCACTGACGTATAAGCTAATATCACCTAGCCTTTTTAATAAGTTTAATTTTAATTTTTCATCAGAGTTAACTGCTTTGAGGTAGAGCTCCGCTAAATAAAAATTTTCTTTTTTCCCATTAGACTTTTTTTCTACATATAAGTTATCTGTATGTAAAAAGTTATTTAATAGCTCAACTAAGTATTCTTTAACCTGTGGTTTCGTTTGTATATTTCTTTGCACACAAGCATTGCCAATAAGTTCAGAAAAATACAATTTTGAATCTAAAATAATTTCGTTAGAAATAGACATTTAATCTCCCAACGCTGTAAATTAATTCCTTTCTATATCTAATATACCATAACTTATCGGTTGATTTAAAAAATGCACTAGACTGAAGTGATACTTTTACCTAAAACGTATCAATTAAATACATTACTAAAAATATTACTTATACAACCCAAAAAAAATTATTTTACCACGGGCTTTTTTTGCCCACAGCACTAAAAACTTTTGGTTTACTAAAGATATCAATGGCTAAGTCTTGTATTTCTTTTGGCTTAACATTCATAATTCTATCTTGGTATTTAAAAACCTCCTCAGAATTAATACCATAAATATCATTAAACAAAATGGAAGATGTAAAAGCAGAGTTTTTTTGTAGTTCAATATGATACTTACCAATAATATACTGCTTTGCTCTATTGAGTTCACTCTCTTTAATTTGGACATCACATATTTTTTGAAACTCAACACCTAACATTTCAATAGCTTTCTCTGCTTTCTCTGGAGAACAAGCAATATAAGCACCAAAAAATCCACCGTCTATCCCATCCATTCTCATTGGAGATAACGAATATGCCATTGAGTTTTTATCTCTTAATTCTAAAAATAGACGGCCCCCTTGGCCGGCTAATACTGACTGAATTACATCCAAAGTAAATCTTTTGGGATCAGAAATTGTTAATGCCTCTTGTCCAACAAGTAAATGTGTTTGTGCTTTATCTGACTGTTGATAAAAGTACTTATTTTCATTAATCTTTTTTAATGGTTTTTGATCTAGCCTTTTCTCTTTACTTTTAATTTTTGTAATTTTAGACTCAAGTAAGTTCGATATTGTATCAATATTTTTAATATCACCTGAAAAACAAAATGACATTCTGTCAGACTGCATAACTGTTTTATAAAAGTCACTAACATCTAAATGATTTAACTTAGTAACTGATTGCTCACTCCCTAAACTACTTTTGCCATAGGGATGACCTTCAAACATCTGGCCCATAAAGCCTCTAATACATTCTTGTGCTGGATTATCTGATTGCTGTTTAATTCCTTGCAGTAAAAATAACTTTTCTCTCTCAACCATTTCTTCACTGAACTTTGGACTTAAAAGTGTTTCTAAATATATATCTATAATATCATTAAAATGCGTCGACAAAGTCGTCATGGACATACCATTTGTATTCTTGCCATTAAAAGATGAAATACTCGAAGACCTCAACTCCGTATACTTTGAAAGCTCTTTTTCACATAACATATTATTTTCATTAGCCCAGCAATTTGTCATTAGTTCTGACAACCCCTCTTGACCTATTTTTTCATACCTTAAGCCAGCAAGCATCGCTGTTTTAACACTTACCACAGGAATTTCATTACTTTGCCTGATAAAAAGCCTAACCCCATTTGATAATTTTTTTTCAATCATTGTTGTTTTAGCATTATTTTTTAAAGCTCTTACTTTTAATTTTTTTAAACTTTTTGCATCTACATTTTGTTTAGTGGCTTTTAATTTTTTAAATTTCTTATTATATTTTGAAGACCAAGCCCTTGCTATCTTCTTAACTGTTTCTTCTTCTTCTTCACTAAATATGGTTAAATTTAATTTTTCAGGTTTTAAGTATTTTTTAAAAACTTTGTATATATCTTTTTTTTCAATACTTCGAATAACTTCTAAATACTTTTCACTAAAATTTGGGTCTTTAAAGTTATATTCATAATAACCAATTTTTTTTGAAATTCCATCTACAGTTTCATAAGTATATATCTCATCACTTTCCAAACTAGCTCGAGCTATATTAATCAAATCATTATCAATAGGGTTAACAAAAAAGTTATCTATGCAATTCATTAAGCTATCCATTGCTAACTCAATTTTATCTCTATCCACTGACAAAGATATATTCATAAACCCTTTGTCTTTTGTTGCAAATAATGATGAGTATGCATAGCGAACAATTGCTTCCTCCAATCTCATCTTTTGATTTAATATGGAAGACTCACTCTGACCTAAAATCATTGCTAACATATCTAAAGCCGCAATATCTTTATGAACAATCGTGGGTATTGACCAAGAAAAATGTATAATATTTTGTTTAAATTGTGACTGCTTAACTTTTATTTTAGCTCGTTTCTGTATAACGTCTGTATTTCTTTTAACCTTCGCTAGTTTTCTACTTGGTATAGCTTCATAGTATTTCTTAACTAATTTTTTTGCTTCCCTGAGTTCAATGTCTCCAGTAACAACTAAAAACATATTTTTTGGAACATATCTTCTTTTAAAATAATCTTTAATTGTATCAACAGATACTGACGAAATATTTTTCTCATAGCCAATAACTGGAATACCATATGGGTGTTTTTTATACATCGTTGAAAACAGTAATCTTGATGACTGTCTCGAAGGATTATCTATAGATCTTTTTATCTCCTCTATTACCACTTCTCTCTCGTTATCTACTTCAACAGGGTCAAATGTTGGGTACCCCAGCATTTCAGAAATAACTTCAAGACCCACTTCGAACTGCTCTTTATACAATGTAACGTGAAATACAGTTTCATCAAAAGAGGTATAAGCGTTCAGTTGCCCCCCGGCTCCTTCAATTTTCGTTGCTGCTTCTCCAACACCTAACTTTTTAGTGCCTTTAAATACTAAATGCTCAATAAAGTGACTTAAACCTTCTTCTCCTTTTTTTTCATCAGCACTTCCTGTCTTAACCCACATTCTGACAGATACAACGGGTGCTTTTTTTGACTTAAAAAAGAAAACATCTAGTCCATTTTTTAATTGCATTTTTTTTAACATAAATTTAAACCTTGTTATGAGTTTTGGTGTTTACTTTCATATTCCTTATTGTTTGCAACGATGTCACTACTGTGACTTTGCTACTTATGAAATAGATACAATTTTACCCCCCGCTGACTATCTTCAACTCGTTA
This sequence comes from uncultured Bdellovibrionales bacterium, assembly GCA_937980625.1. GTDB lineage: Bacteria > Bdellovibrionota > Bdellovibrionia > Bdellovibrionales > UBA1609 > JAHDIR01. The sequence goes on along the minus strand of CALJPJ010000187.1, from coordinate 6,832 downwards.
AAAAAGAAATGAAACTTCGTGCACCAGCGATTCCTTATAAAAATATTGATTCTATTTACTTTGGCGGAGGTACCCCAAGCCTTTTAAAACCAGATAATATTGTATCTTTAATTAAAGAGCTTGCCAATTTAGGTTTTAAATTTAACCCAAACATTGAAATAACAATGGAAATTAATCCTGGAACTAATTTTAATACAAACATTGATGGGTTTATAGCTGGTGGTATAAATCGTTTTAGTGTTGGCGCACAAAGCTTTAATGACCAGCAACTTAGCGCCTGTGGACGTAAACACACTGCCAATGAAACACACCAGACTTTAGGCTTATTAAAAAAAAATAAACTAAATTTTACTTTAGATATACTTTTTGCTTTGCCCAACCAAAGTCTATATGATGTTTCTGACGATGTTGAAAAAGCACTGTCATACAGTCCAAAACACATTAGTGCTTACTGCTTGACTGTGCCTGAAGGTCATAAAATGTCCACGAACAGAGCTGTCGATTCTATTCAGGTTGAAATGTTTGATTTAATAGAAAGTAAGTTAAAACAAAATAATTTAAACAAATATGAAATTTCAAACTTCTGTAACCCAGGATTTGAATCAATACATAATATGATTTACTGGAAAGACCAGCCATACTGGGGGATTGGCTTAAGTGCTCACTCTTATTTCCCTAGCCAAAGTCTAAGGTTTTGGAACCCAAAATCTATTGGTGAATATAAAAATTTGATTAATAATACTGAAAGATCAATCTTAAATTTAAATAAAATAAGCTCTCACCTTAAACCTAGAAATTTTGAGTTTTTACAACTTCATGAGGTAATGACCGACTACTGTCATATTCACCTAAGAACTATGCAGGGCCTCCCCAAAGAGGCGCTGCGTAATCGATTTTCTAAAGAGCAAATATATTTAATTGAATCTCGACTGACTTTGCTTGAACAACAAGGCTTAATAAAACAATGTAACTCTTTTTGGAGCTTAACTAAAAGTGGCGCACTTGTTTCAAATGTCGTATTTGATAAACTATACTTTTCAGCAACTGATTTGCCTTCAAAGAGTGACTTCTCAACTTTATAATTATATATATTTAAACTGAATTTATAATTTACATAAAGAGGAGGAACTCACTTGAGTGAACAAGATAATTCCCCAAAACCTGATGCTGAGCCAATAGAAGTCTCTACAGATTCAGACTCTGAGTCAGTTGATCAAATTGACCCAATTTCTGAATTAAAAGAAATGAACTCCAAACTAAAAAATGAATACCTATATTTACGTGCAGAGTTTGATAATTTTAGAAAAAACTCTATTAAAGAACGTTCTGAACTCATTAAGTATGGCCCGGAAAGATTAGCTTCAGGCTTAATAGACGTACTTGATATCTTCGAAAAAGCTTTAGAGGGCAAAGTTAATGCTGATAATATTGATAGTTTCATAGAGGGCATTCATATGACCTCTAGAGAACTTAGCTCAACACTAGAAAGATTTGGAGTGAAATCAGTCGACTCACTTGGCAAAGCATTTGACCCCAACCTACATGAAGCTCTTGGTAGCGAGGTCCATTCAGAAATTGCTGCTGGACATATTACGCAAGTTTTTAAAAAGCCTTATATGTTTCACGATAAAATTTTAAGGCATGGGCAAGTCATTATTTGCAAAGCTGAAGAAAAAAATAAAGATAATACACAACCCTCTAAGGATGATGACGAGATTCTTAGCTTTGAGTAATAAAGGAATTTTAGTGATGTTTAAAAAATTTGTATCTTTTGTTTTATTGTGTTTAACAACTCTATTTATTATTAGTTGCTCTAACAACCTTAAAAAAAAGACCCCTACTATTGCTAACAAAAGTGATATCAAGGCCTATCAGCACGCCAAGGCACTACTTGAAACAAATCAAGAAGCTAAGGGAATTAGTATCCTACAACGACTTACTCAAAAAAAACCTATTAATGATGTAACTGATGATGCATTTTTTTTAATGGCTAATTATTATTACTCTAAAAAAAATTATGTTAAAGCCTATCGAAATTACTTGCCTATCATTAAGTCTGAGTTTTATAGCCAAAAAGAAGCAAAGGCTTACTTACAATCGGCTTACTGCCTTAAATACAACGGCCAGCCAGATGAAGCACTGAGCCTTATTAATACTGGGTTACAACGCGCAGAAATGGACGCCAAAATTAAAGTTAAATCATATGAACTAAAAGCTAGTATTGAAGAGGCTACTAGTGATCAATTTTCTGCGACTAAATCACTATCTTATTTAGCACATAGTCATCCTGATCAAGGTCTTAGGAGTCAATACGAAAGCAAGGCTATATCTAAGATTGAAAATGTTATTCCCCCCAAAGACTTAAAAAATTTAGGAGCTAACTATAATCACTCTCCAAAAATATCTGCTGCTATAAACTATAAATATGGTGAGCACCTTTATGACTCTGGCGATAAAAAGAAAGCCTATAAGTATTTTAATAAAGTAATATCTACTGATCCCAGTTCAATTTATGCCCAAAGAGCGCAGAGTTTATTTTCTAATTTAGAAAAAGCAAGTATTACTGACCCTTACACAATTGGAGTAATTCTTCCGCTATCTGGCAGACATAAACATATTGGTCAAAAAGCATTAAAAGGTATTCAACTCGCCCTAGGTATTTTTGGAGAATCTCCATCAAAATTTAAAATTGCCGTTTTTGACAGTAAATCTAATCCTGAGGTGGCTGCACAAGGTGTTGAAAAATTAATTACCGAAAATCATGTGATTGCAATTATTGGTGGTTTGCTCAGCAAAACATCGCAGGTGATCGCCAATATTTCTAATGAATATCAAGTGCCCAATATTAGCTTATCTCAAAAGTCTAAGCTCACAGATATTGGAGACTATATTTTCCGCAATGCAATAACTGGAGAGCTACAAATTCGCATGCTTGTCAAAACAGCTATGGAAAAAAAGGGTATTAGAACCTTTGCTATTTTATACCCTAATGATAACTATGGTACAGAATACGCTAATATGTTTTGGGATGAGGTGAGAGCCCGCGGAGGCCAAGTCACTTCAGCTCAGAGCTATGACTCTAAAGAAACAGATTTCAAAACACACATTAAAAAACTTGTTGGAACTTATTACCTAGAAGATCGACAACAAGAGTATAGCTACCACCTGAACCGCTGGTACGCAAAAAACAAAGGTCGTAGAAAAAGTCCTCCTGATGACTTATTACCTCCAATTGTAGACTTTCAGGCTTTGTTTATTCCTGATAGCCCTAAGGCTCTGGGCCAAATTGCACCAATGCTCAACTATTATAACGTTGAGGGGGTCACTTTACTTGGTACCAACATCTGGAACCAGCCGAGCCTTATCAAACGCGGCCAAAAATATGTTGAAGGTGCTCTATTTGTTGAAGACTTATCTATTTATAAAAATGCCTATAAAAAAACTAAATTCTATGAGCAATTCAAAAAAACTTATAGTGAAGAACCCAATACCTTTGCCGCTCAAGCTTTTGATACAGCAAAGCTATTAACAATAATTATTGAAAATGGTGAACGTCGTCGTGTTGATGTTAGAAGACGCTTAGCTGGGCTTAGGTCTTTTACTGGTTCTAAAGGTAAAATTATAATTAATAATAAAAGAGAAATGGTAAGCCCCTTAATTGGTTTAACTGTCAAAGACCGTGAAATCATTAGTATTGAATAAACTTAGGCACTTAAGATTGGTATTAGTTTTTCTTAAGTCACCTATATTAATTATTAATTAGCCCATAAACTCCTTTCTGTTGTCTGGTATATAAGCTTGGTTAATTAGCTAGACTAAAACATTATCTTAAATCAACTTCAGGGAGGAAGTTTTATGAGTGAATCTATTGATAACTTAACAGTTTCTAAGTGCAAAGAAAAACTTTTACAATCTCGAGAGTCTGCAATCGAACAACTTATTAATCTTAAATCTCAAATTAGAAACTCACAATATAAAGGTGATGAAATTGATCAAACTAATAGTCAACTTGATGAAATGAGAATTCTCACGCAACAAAATCGATTAAAAAAGTTACTCATTGAAATAGATATTGCATTAAATAAAATTAACCTTGGCACATATGGTGTTTGTGAACAAACAGAAGAACTTATTAGTTCAGCAAGACTTTTAGCGCTTCCCTGGACTAGACTTAGTATTGAAGGTGCCGAGGTAAACGATCGATTACGTAAAAGGTTTAAGCACCAAGGGCAATCCTAAAGTTTATATCTTAGCATAATACTGTAAAACTACTAAAGGGATTAGGCAAAACTCCGATTAGCTATTTAAGAAATATAGTTTAAGTCTGCGGAGGGCTACTTAATGACCAGTGATAACTCAAAAATAAATTTTTCAAACACGATACCTATGCTACCGGTCAGAGATATTGTTGTTTTTCCTTATATGATTTTACCACTTTATGTTGGACGGGAAAGTTCTATTAAAGCTGTTGAAGAAGCTTTATCTAAAGATCGCATGATTTTTCTAGCTTCTCAAAAAGAAGTTACAGAAGACAACCCAAACTTTGATTCAATTCATAAAACTGGTACTGTTGCAATGATAATGCGTATGAGAAAATTATCTGATGGCCGTATAAAAATACTTATACAGGGAATGTCTAAGGCTCAAGTTACTGAGCTTAGTCAAACCGAACCATATTTCGAAGCAAAAATAGAAAAAATAGAAACTGATGAAAATAAGTACCCAAAAGAAGAGCTTGAAACACTAATCCGCAGTGTGAAAGAAAAACTCGAAAAAATTATTGCTCTCGGAAAACTTATTTCTCCAGATATTTTACTTGTATTAGAAGATGTAAAAGAGCCAGGACGCTTAGCCGACTTAATTACAGGTAATTTAAATTTAAAAATTGAAGACTCACAAAGTGTTTTAGAATGTAGCGATCCAAAAGATCGCCTTTTATTAGTTGAACAAATACTACTTGCTGAACTTGATTCTTTACAAATGCAAACAAAAATTAAAAATACTGCTAAAGATGAAATGTCAAAAACACAAAGAGAGTATTTTTTACGTGAACAAATGCGTGCTATTAAAAATGAATTAGGTGAAAATGATTCTAAATCTGAAGAAAATGATGAGCTTCGCAAGCAAATTGTTAACTCATCAATGCCTACAGAGGTTGAAGCCGAAGCTATAAAACAACTTAATAGGCTTGAAAGAATGCATCCAGATGCTAGTGAAGCTTCGATGGTAAGAACTTATCTTGATTGGATGGTATCTTTGCCATGGAATGTTTCTACAGAAGATGTCTTAGACTTAAAAAAGTCTAAAGATATTCTAGATGAGGACCACTACGATTTAGAAAAAGCCAAAGATCGAATTTTAGAATTTTTAGCTGTAAGAAAATTAAATGGCAATAAACTTTCTGGCCCTATTTTATGTTTTGCTGGACCTCCTGGTGTTGGAAAGACCTCACTGGGTAAAAGTATTGCCCGTTCAATGGGAAGAAAGTACTTTAGAGTATCTCTAGGTGGTGTAAAAGATGAGGCTGAAATACGCGGTCATAGACGTACATATGTAGGTGCTATGCCTGGAAAAATTATCCAAGCACTTAAGCAAGTCGGCTCTAACAATGCTGTTATTGTGCTAGACGAAATTGATAAACTTGGCTCTGACTTTAGAGGAGATCCAAGTGCGGCAATGTTAGAGGTTTTAGACCCTGAACAAAACTCTTCTTTTAGAGATAATTATTTAAATGTTGATTTTGATCTTAGTAATGTTTTATTTCTAGCAACGGCCAATGTTTTAGATAATGTTCCTGCAGCTCTTAGAGACCGTATGGAAATTATTCATATCTCTGGTTATACAGAGAATGATAAATCTATTATTGCAAATAAACACCTTATCAAAGGCCAAATTGAAGTTAATGGACTAAAAGAAGATCAAATTACTTTTACAGAAGAAGGACTAAAGTATTTAATTTCACATTATACCAGAGAAGCTGGTTTAAGAAATTTAAAACGTGTGATCGGATCTGTATGTAGAAAAGTTGCTAAAAATATTGTGATGAATACTCAAAGCCATTATAAGATTACCAAAGATGTTGTTGTTGAATTACTTGGTGCTCCTCACTTTTTAAAAGAAGAAGCGTTAAAAGAAAATCAAGTGGGTATTACAACTGGTTTAGCTTGGACTCAAGCTGGTGGACAAATCCTTTACGTTGAAGCAATTAAAATGAAAGGAAAAGGTGGGTTAATACTTACCGGTCAACTTGGGGATGTAATGAAAGAATCTGCACGTGCTGCACTTTCTTATGCTAAGTCTAATGCTGAAAGCCTAGGAATTGATCACGAATGGTTTAACGAAAATGAAATTCACATACATTTACCAGCCGGTGCAATACCTAAAGATGGCCCATCTGCTGGAGTGACAATGTCTACATCTCTAATAAGCCTTATGACTGATACACCAATTAAAAAAGATGTTTGTATGACTGGTGAGGTGACATTAACTGGACGAGTTCTACCGGTGGGTGGTATTAAAGAAAAAGTTTTAGCAGCATTAAGTCATGGTATTAAAACTGTTATTGTCCCAATTGCTAATAAAAAAGATGTTAACGAAATACCTAGCCACTTTAAAGATGGTATGAAATTCGTTTTTGTTGAAAATATTGATGAAGTTATTTCTGTTGCCTTTGATAAAGCAAGTAAACCAAGAAAAAACAGTACAAATAAGAAAGCAAAAAACAAAAAAGACATCTCTGCTGCTGCATAACTTTAAAAGCTCTGAAATATATTTTATTTCAGAGCTCTTAAAAATATCTCGATGAAAAAGTCGCCCTAATTTATTTCTTAGT
>CALJPJ010000186.1 GCA_937980625.1 uncultured Bdellovibrionales bacterium | reverse complement strand
AAAAACTTTTTACTCCTCTTTTGTAATAGGTAAGATCCATCAGGAGCCCTAGCTACACCATCTACAGCTGAGCCATCAAACTTAACTTTTTGTGACTTTCTATAAATGATTTTCTTGGCAAATAAGCTTTGGCAAGAACAAGCAATTAAGCATAAAATTAGCAATTTGATCATTTACTCACCATCCTTTATTTTTTTATTTGAAGGCTGTCGTTTTTTGCTATAAACCTTAGCCACTTCAACTTCCATTTCTTTTATTTTTTCATTAACATCAAGACCATAGACACTCAGCAAGTTAGATTTTTTTATGGCTTCAATTTTTTTATAATATAAAATAGACATTTTTTTATTTTCAAGCTCTTCAAAAGAATAAGCCAGTTTGAAATTGATTTCATTTTTTACACTGTTTGACTTTTTTATTTTTTCTAAATATATAATTGCATTTTTATAATCTTTAGTAATAAAAAATAAATCAGCCAATAGAGTTTCTACAGCAAGATTATTTTTAAATAGTTTTTCAGCCACTTTTGCATGGTCTAGCGCTAACTTATGGTTTCCGGCTTGTAACTCAAGTTGCCCCAACAGTAAATGACCACCAAAATTATTGTTATTAAGTGTTAGAGCCTTTTGAGCAGAGGCCTTTGCAGCCCCTGTATACTTGAGCTTATTTAAAATTATAGCTTTTTGATAATGAAATAAGCCAACATCACTGTTTTTTTCGATTGTTGAATCAATTAGCCACAAAGCTTTTAAATTTAAGTTTTTACTCATAAAATAATAACTTTTGAAGTATGCACCAAAAGGATTGTTTTTATAGTTATTAGATAAAAAATTGGCTATACTAATAAGTTGATTGTACTCTTTGTTATATAAACAAGTATTTGCTATATTCACAGTTTTTTGCCAGGTAAACTTTGATAAATCTTTATTGGCTTCAGTGCATTTTTCTTTAGCCTTAAACTTTAGAGTGTTAACTTGTAATATTTTATTAAAGTCAATGTTTTTATTTGTAGTTTTAGATTCATTATGCTCAGACACAATTTTTTTGTTGTTGCTGGCACATGAAGTCAGAATGATGGTTGTAAAAATTAAAGTATATAACTTGATCACTTTTTACCTCCTGCTGGAAGCCTTGATAAGTCTACGTATTCGTATAAAGGTGGATTTATAGTACTTAGGCTGTCAAAGCTTAGGCTGACTTGAAGTTTTAATAACTCTGATCGTATATTATTTAAATCAAGGTCATAGCTATGTTGTCTTTTAGCTAAAGTGTAGGCTTGATGTAATGTTTCAACATACTTATCTTCTATTGGAGAAATAATCGTTGCAATTTCATCTTTAAAACCTTGAACTTGATCAGCGGGTAAGCCTCTAGGTGTAGGCATATTTTCAAGTGATGAAATATAGTCTTTGTAACAAAGTGCTAAGTTATACATGGCTTTTGCGTTATTTTCTGGGTTTGCATACTTAATAGTCTGTAAATACAGATTTTGTGCATTGTCTAAGCGTTTGATTTTTAGTTCTAGTGTATCAGCGATTCTTGCAATTGTGGTTTTAAGGCTATGCTTTTGCAATGCAATTTTTGCAATATTAGCCTGTATAAAAGTAGCCTGTGACTTAATTGATGGGTCTGTCGATGACTTATTTATAGTGTTAGCAAGTTTATTTGCTGCTTTATATTTTTTTTGTTTATAAAGTTTATTCGTTTTTTCAATTAAAGAGTAGTGCTTTTGATTTAGGTTACCATTTTTATAAATAACATCCATTAATTCTTGAATTTGTTTAATATCTTTAGACTCTCTTTTTAAATTATTAATTATCATAATGATTTTAGCAACAGCGCTATGTTTAATTTTATTGTTTTTACTTTCAGAAAGAGATTTAAAAAGTTTTAAGGACTCGCTAAATTTTTCTTCTACGTAGTAGTATTCGGCAGCAATTTGTAGCCATTTAGTTGAGTTACTTTTGTCAATTTTTGACAATTGAACCAAAACTCTTGCTGAGTTTTTTAAATCTGAAATTTCTTCGTATAAATTTGCAGCTTGCAATAATGAGTCTTTAGCTTCAGGTGACTTAGGGTAAGTCTTATAAAATTTTTCATATTGCTTTGCAGCTTTAAGTGGTAATTTCCTTTTAACTTGCATTAAGGCTGAGTTCCATAAGGCTTTGATTGCAAGGGGAGACTTTGGGTTTTCGTTAGTAAATTTTTCATATTCATTAAATGCATTAATATAATTACTAGCTTTTTCAATGTCCTGTATCTGTAAGAAGTAAGCCTGCTCATAGACCTTTTGAAGCTCAGTAGTACGTTTTTTATTTTTAGACTTACCAATAAGTGATTTAGAATATTCTTTTATTCCTGAGTAATCTTTGTCATTATTTAATATGTCGAGGTAGAGATCTTGAGACTTTAACCCTTTTTTCTCTGTTGGGAATAAGCCTCCTAGTTTATAAAATATTTTTTTAGCTACATCAAAATTATTTTTTTCATATGGAATAAGAGCTTTTTTAAACTCTACGTCAAGTCGGTATTGTCCAGACTTGAATACTGCTAAGTAGTAGTCGGCGAGTTTGTTATAGTTATTGTGATCTTCTTCATTCCACTTGTCCTTTGTAGCTTTTTGTAAGCTAACAATTGAGGCGTAAGCAGAGTCGTGTTTTCTTTTTTTGTCGAGATCATTTTGACCTAGCATAAAATATTCATTACTTGATTCACGAAATTTATTTCTCGCAAAGAGCATTTCAGCCAACAGGTAGCGAACGTCTAGCGATTCTTTGTTCAATGGCATTCTAGATAAATATATTCTAAATGCTGTTTCTGAAGGCGGACCAAATAACTCATTTTTATTATTTTTAACCCATAAATTTCTCCATTTATGACCAAGAGTTAAACTCGTGTCTAAAATTCTCTCGTCACAATCTTCATCCTTAATTTTTTTACAAAAATTATCTAGTTTAACAAGGTAGCTTTGTGCTTTTTCTCTTTTTCGTAAACTTTCAAAATTCCATGTTAGTTCGTCCAGCACCTCAGGTGTTCTCTCATGGTTTTGGTGTTTATTGTTGAACTCACCTAAAATGGAATCTACAGCTTCGTATTTACTATGTCCTTTATATATAGAAGACAATCGAAGTAAAACCTCAGCTAACTCATCAGTTTTAGCAACTTTAGCAAAATATGTGTAAGCGTCTTTAGCCTCATAAACTTCTTGATAAAAAATTGTTAAATCTCTAAGAGCTTCTGACAATAAGTTAAAATTAGATTTTTTTACTTTCAAATTACGACTAAACTGTACAACTTTTTCTAGCTGTATAATTCCTTTTTTTGCTTGATTTAAGTTGTATAATGCCCAACCAGACTTATACAATCCATAAGGGTAAACTTTAGATTTGGGATACTTTTTTATTGCATTAAAATGCTGTAAGGCGTGTTTAAACCTTTTGTCCATAAATGCAATTTCACCAATAGCTAGATGAGCATCTGGAATAAGCTCAGAGTCTTTATGATGTTTGATAATGCGCCAATAAATCTTTTCTGAACTTTTATAATCAGCAACCTCTTGCCGTGCAAAAGCATTATTAAATAAGATAACATCCATTTGGCTATATTTAGGGAATTTCTTCATTATGTAATCATATATTTTAATTGATTTTTTTATGTATTTTTTTGATGAAGCTTTTTTTACAATTTTAGGTAATAGTGCAACCACTATATTTGATTTCCTATGGACTTCAAAGAAGCGCTCTGCTTTAACACGCCTCATATAGAGTTCAGTTAGTCTAAAGAGTAAATCGGGTTCGATGTTTTTTCCACGATTTTTTTTGATAAGTGATTTTAATTGGTTTATTGCCTTAATTTCTGATTTTCTGATTAAATATTCTGCTTTTGCAGACTTAATTTCGTTTCCCTTTTCATCATCATTTTTTAATTGTAATTTTTTAATTATGTCTTCTTTCTTTGCAAATGTAACATCAATAATTGGAACCAAAGCTATGTTTATAGCTAAAATATAAGTGATTGCTTTTATAAATGTTAATTTTTCTCTAAGCATTATATTATGTTATCCTTTACTCATAAGTAATTGTTGCTAATTTTAGATCTGTATATCCGGCCATAGAAGATGTATAAAAAACTTTTTCTAATATTCCATAGCTTAAACCTTTGTCGGCTTGTAAAATTATTTTTCCTTCAAATTTATGATCTTTATTGTGTTTTGAAATTTCTTCTGTTTTTTTAGCTTGATTATCTAGGGCATCAAAGAGTGGTTTAATAAACTTTGGGTCTGATAAGTCCATATCTTTTCCATTTACTTTGCCGTCAATGAGTATAACAACTTCTTTGTCATCTACGAGAATAGATTTTTTTGATATTGCAACTTTTAATACTTCTTCAGGAGCTGTGACGGAGTAAGAGTGCGGTAGTATAATGTTTTGGCTTGGTGACACTTGTACAGGGCTTGTGTCAAAGCTTTTCAATAAAAAAACAATTAAGATAGTAAACATGTCTACCATTGCTGTTAATTGAAGTACAAAGGTGCCTTTTTTATTGTTACTTAAAAATTTGTCAACTGCTCGTCTCACTTATCCTCCTATGAGCCCAGAAAAACTAACTTCCGGAAACATTACCCGAGTTTTTATGTTTTCTTTTTTTTCTTTATCATATACAGTAAATGCGTTTTCTGATTTTTTTGCCTCTCTGGCGGCATCAATAGCTTGTACAACTTCTGAGTAAGGAACTGCCTCAGCCGGGTAGAGATTAACTGTATACTTGTTTGGAAATTGTTTTTTTACTTCATATAAAGCACTATGTAAGGCTTCAAAATTCCATTTCCCATCAGTTGGAGGAACTTTTTTTTGCAAAATTTCTTTTTCATCTTCTTTAACAACTATTAAAAAGTCATCTTTGTTCATTTTTAAGTCTATAGTAATTGTTTTACTAATTTTTTCTTTATCTTGTTGTATCGCTTCTTGAACGGCTTGTGGAAGTACAGTGCCAATGACTCGAACTTTAACAAAAGAAGTAGCAAGTAACATGATTGGAATTAGTGTTACCATAAGAGCTAGCATTGGAGCTAAGTCTAACTCAAAAGTGGCCTCACTATCATTACTTGTTAATTGTCTTCTTCTTTGTCTTTTCATTATTTCTATCCTTTATGATGCTTTATCAGTTAAACTATCTAGCTCATTTGGTGCTTTTGGAAAGTTGTGTTTTTTACTAAACTCATGGTATTGCCGGTTTGTGATCAAATCGATAACCTTAGATGATTGTTCGGCAATATTTTCAAGTAGTGCATTTTGCTTAGTATGTAAAAACGAGTAGATAATCATAACTGGTATGGCTACTGTTAAACCAAGTGCAGTTGTATTCATTGCCATGGAAATCCCTTTTGCTAGGAGTTCAGACTTTTGGGTTGGGTCAGCGTCAGCAACAGCGGCAAAGGCCATGATTAGTCCAGTAATTGTACCGAGTAGTCCCATCAATGTTACAACATTAGCTATCATAGATAAGTAGCCTAAGCGTTTACCTAGTAAAGGTATAATTTCTGATAATGAAATATCTAGACCTTGATTAATACTATTTTCATCTCTGTCAGATCTTTCTAAAATTGACTTTGTTACATGAGCAAGTAAAGCTTTTTTGTTCGTTGAGCAAAAAGTAATTGCTTCATCAATTTTGTCATCAAGAATTAAACTTTTGATTTGCAAATAAAATTGTTCTG
>CALJPJ010000185.1 GCA_937980625.1 uncultured Bdellovibrionales bacterium | reverse complement strand
ATATGATTTAATTGAATAACGGTTAAGTAGGAGACAAGTTTTGATTAAAATAATTTCTCTGACTATTTTTGTACTATTTACTTTTAAAGCTCATGGTTTTTTGGATTCCAAACTACAAATTAATATAAATCAACTGAATATGATATCACAAGAGCAAGCGAAAACTGCTATTGGTTTAAACTGGATTGTAGGTGAAAGTGTAAGTTATAAAGTAAAGCTAAGTATATTTTCGGGGAAAGCAAAAATAGTTGTTGCCTCAGAAAATAAAATAGGCTTTTGGGTTGAGAACACAGCTAAAATTTTGGGACAAAAACAGTTTTCAAGAGTTTTGTTTAATAAACGAACTGGTGAAGTTGAAGAGGTGTGGCTGAATGGCAAAAAAGAGGATATTGCAGACGATATAAATAACCCAGTAATAACTGATCAAAAGCAAACGGTTGTTAATATACCTATTGGCAGCTTTGATTGTTTTTATTTTAGAGCAAAAATTAAAGATATATCATCAGAGTTTTGGCACAACCCAAGACATATTCCAATTTATGGAATGCTAATGCAAAGAGCCTCAACCAGTTTAGGTCGTCTTTCAATGCAAGTTACTGACTATGAAGATTTGTAACATGAAATTAGCAAAGTTTATCACCAGAGATCACGTTTAGAACTTGTAAATTAAAAAAAATAATATAAAAATTATTTATGAAGATAGTACTATTTATATGTTTAACAATTTATTATCCGCTAGTTCAAGCTTCTGAGGTGCTGGAGTCCGCAAGAGAGTTGATTATCCAAGGGGACAGAACAAAAGCCTTAAATCTTTTGCAAAATGAAATCCTAATAACGAAAAAAACAAAAGACAAAGAAAAACTGAGCAAAGAGTTAAACAAACTATCTGAAATATTTCTCTCAGAAAAGAGTCAAAAATTGTATCAACAAGCTTTAACATTATTTTATGTTAGAGGCTCTCAATATAAAAATAAATTGGCTGAGGCTGAGAAAATTGAGCCCAATAATTTAAAAATTTTAGGTTCAAAATTATGGTCTAATCTAGTTGAAAAAAAATGCTCATCGGCTCAAGACGTAATGGGTCAAATTAGAAAAATAAATGCATCTTATGGTGAGCTAAAAGCTTTTGATTTTTATTTGTCAGTATGCCAAAACAAACCAAAATATGATTGTGAATCTTTAGTTTATGAAACCAGCAGAAGTGATAGGCAAAAGCTTTTAAATTTATTACAGTGCAAAGCTAAACAATCAGAACTTGGAAAAATAAAAAAATATTGTGAGTTGCTTAAAATTGATATGCCTAAGTTGCCGGAGTTAAGTCTTATTTGTTCGGAGGAGGCTAGTGTGGTAAAAAACTATGAGACTAGCTGTAAGAGTTTTAAGGTCGCAGAAACTGAGTTAGTGAATGTTTATCCGTTTATTTGTGATAAAGAAATATCTAGTAAGTTGTTTAAAAATTAGGTATAAAATTTTCATGAAAAATTTATTGTTTATAGTTATTGTGTTAACAAGTTTATCTATGTCTTGTGGTGTTAAGAGTGATGTGGTTCCACCAGATGAGCCTTGGGTTATCTTTGAAAATCCCAAGAAAATAAAAAAAAATAAAACGAATGATGAAAAAAATAATTTGGAGAAAAAATAAATGCAGATACACTCAGGAGTTATTACAGCTCTTATAACGCCGTTTTTAAAAGATGGTGAAGTAGACTTTACTTCATTACAAAAATTAATTGATTTTCAATTTCAAAACGGAGTAAAGCAGTTTGTCGTTAATGGGACGACTGCTGAGAGTCCGACACTAACTAAAAATGAAATTAAATCATTGGTTAGTTGTGTGCGTAGCTATAATCCAACAATAAATATAATATTAGGCACAGGTAGTAACTCGACTAAAAAAACAGTTGAAATGACGAAGTGGGCTGAAGAACTTGGTGTTGATGGAGCATTAGTCGTAGTTCCCTATTACAATAAGCCCACGCAAGAAGGAATGATGCAACATTATCGAGCAGTTGCAAAAGAAGTTAGCCTTCCTATCGTTATGTATAATGTACCTGGGCGAACCGTGGTTTCGATGGATGCTAAAACGGCTATTGATTTAAGCGCAGTGAATAACATTATTGGAACAAAAGAGGCCTCGGGTAATATAGAAATTACAAAAGATATTAAAAAAGGTGTTGATCCTGACTGGCTAATTTTCAGTGGCGATGATGAGACTTGTCTTGATTTATGCTTGTCTGGTGGCCACGGTGTCATATCAGTTATTTCTCATGTGATTCCAAAAGAAATCATAAATTTAATTAGTAAATCTATAAATAAAGATAAGTCCTGTCTGCAGGGCTTTGAAAAATATAGTTCATTACTAAAATATTTATTTATTGAGCCAAACCCGGTGCCAGTAAAGAAAGCATTGCAGTTAATGGGGGTGATTGAACATGCCACTGTTCGCTTGCCATTAGTGGAAATGAGCGACAAAAACAGCTCTCGATTAAAAGAAATATTACAAAAATTGGAGCTAATATGAATTTCATAATTACGGGCTCTAATGGTAAGATGGGACAATCTTTGATTAAGCTGTTAACTCTAAGTGGTAATAATATTATTGAGCTAAATCGTAAAACTAATTTAGTGGATTTAAAAGCTAAGGGAAAATCTATAGTCATTGACTTTAGTTCTCCTGATTACTTTAATAAAATTATTGATTGGTCTGTTGAAAATAACATTCCTGTCGTTAGCGGCACAACAGGATTAAGTGAACAGCAGTTTGAAAAAATTAAAATTTTAAGTTCTAAAATACCAATTTTATGGGCTCCAAACATGAGCCTTGGAGTGGCATTTTTAAATAAATTAGTGGCTCAGTTTTCAGACTTATCAAAAGAATTTGATTTTCAAATTGAAGAGTTTCATCACAAGCACAAAGTAGATAGCCCTAGCGGAACTGGTTTTTTGCTGCAAGAGACTTTAAAAACAGCTGTAGATAAAAACGTACCGGATGTTTTGTCAATTAGAGGCGGGGGCATTTATGGTGTTCATAAGGTGTGGGCGATGTCCGATGATGAAACTATTTGCTTGGAGCATCAGGCCTTAAATAGAGATGTTTTTGCTAATGGAGCTATTAAATGTGCAAAATGGCTTATTGATAAAAAGCCTGGCTCATATACAATTAAAGATATTATTAATTCTTAAGGTCTTTTTTCAGCGGTTCTTAAATTTATTAAAAACCTTTGAAAATTAAACAGAGTTGCTAGTTTTTAGATCTTTACAAATTATTTTCAAATAAAAGACTTTTGTTTAACTCAAAGAACTAATATATTCGTTATAAATTTTAAAT
>CALJPJ010000184.1 GCA_937980625.1 uncultured Bdellovibrionales bacterium | reverse complement strand
CGTTAAAATTTCCGTCAAACCTCCAATATCCAACTAAGTTTGAAGAGTGAGTGGGTAAAATAGTATTTACATGTGTTTCTTCTAAGCTAAGAGTATTTCTAGTTCGAACCTGGTTATTTATAATATGAGACCCAACATGGGCCCCATTGTTAAAATCAGCCCCAGAGTGCTTAAGGTCTAAAGGTTTTAATTGAGCTTTACCATTTTTAATTTCAATTAAATTTTCATCGTAATCATAACTATCACTATTATTGAACTGCCAAATGCTATCAAAAGCTGAACTTAAAGTAACTATAGTTTTTTCGTAACTACAGGAAGTTATATATATTAATAAAAATATATATGCAGAAAAATATAACAAATTTTTAAGCTTATTAACCACTTACGTCCTTTAATGTCGATATAGTTATATCGGCTTTAAAGGCTTTTAGCTTTACTAAATTACTAGACAAAAATATTGAAATTTTTACCTCAAAATAAGATTGTAACCATTTTATGTAGCTTTGTAATAGCAAGATAGTTGAAATTTTTAATTAGCTTGCTACTTAATAGTTACTTACTCCTGTTTTTAGGATACAAATTTGTCTCTACTCACATTCCTGCCGTCATAGTAAGTTCGACCAGCATGGGATGGCGGGCGCCACTAATTAAAATCACGATTTTCATTCATTTTTTTAAAAAGTTTAAAAAGTTTTTTGAAGGAATATTTAATATTTCGCTCTTTTAACAAAAAGTTTGAGCCGGCTATTTTTTCTAAGTCCGTAAGTTCTGCTAATAATTTTCAGCAAGCTTTTTACTGATTGTAATGTTATTAATAGCTTTACTAAACTATATAGATCTGAGCTGGCCTGCAAAGTTCAAAATTACTGATAAAAAAACTTAATAGTTGGGAGTGGTTTGAATCAGTTATAGCACAAACTTCTCTAAATGGTCTGTTATACTGCGATCATTTTTCACACGTGTAAGTTTAAATTGGCCACCGACTTTAAATTTCATTTTCATAAACTGATACACTGAACCATTCTTCATTTGCTTAAAATGAACAGGAAAACTTACATTTAACTCGTTAGCATATTTTTTAAGTATATCGTTATTCATGGGCTTATCATCTTTGCACTCATAAAAAAGATCTAGCCCTTCACCTAACTTATCAGGAGAGAAAGTAAACTCTTCAATAGGGAGATCAAATTTATTTATGAAGTCTACGAATGGAATGGCCAAATCTCCATCGTTATAATAGGTTTGATTTAAATAAACATAATGTCGTAAACGGCCTTTAATATAGATTCTATATGGGGAATTATTTGAAAAGCTGACAATATCGCCAATAATATAACCAAAAAGGCCTGAGTCAGTATTTAGAACGATAGCATAGTCGACATTCAACTCAATGTCTTCTAGGCTGACTCGTTCGTAATTATCATTATAATAATCACTTTTTTTGATAAATTCAAAAAATATACCTTGGCTTGCAGCCAATAAAAAACCTTGTTCTGGAAACTCATCTTGGAAACCAATAAACCCTTCCGCAGCGGGATAGTTTTCCATTAAAGTCACATTACTTCCTAAGTGAGCTTTAACTTCTTTTTTATATAAGTTTATTGGAGCTCCACCAAAAATTAGTAATTTAAAACTTTTAAAATGAGTTCCAAGTTCCACACCTACTTTTTGTCTCAATTTTTTAATGAACAAAACTAACCATGGAGGTGTCCCCACTAATAAACCAAGGTCATGATTAATAATTTCAGCTTCAATTTTTTCTATTTTTATTTCCCAATCTTCGATAATAGCAGTTTCATAGCTGGGAAGATTAAAATTTCTTAAAATTTTAGGACGCAAATAGTGAGTAATGCCCGACAATGGGCCGAAAGAATAGCCTCCTTTCTGACCTAACTTTGGGGTTGCAGCTAAGTAAAGGCCTCTTTGAAAAAATAAACCATAGTTTTGTTTTTTAACAGCGTAGTTAAGTAAACTCTTGAAACTTACACTCAATAAGTTTTTTATTGAGTCTTGAGATAATGGTATAAATTTGTCTGTACAATCACCGGTAGTAGTTCCAGTTGCCAGTAAATAAGAATACTTTTCAGGCCACAAAACATTCATCTCACCATTTACAACTTTATCTAGATAGGGTTTAACATCGACGTAATGGCGGATAGGAACATTTTTTTTGTAATCTTCGTAAGACTTAATATCTTTAAAATTATGTTCTTGGCCAAACTGAGTCGTTTTTGCTTTGTTTATTAATTTAAACAAAATTTTATGCTGGTCTTTCACTGCACTAAATAATTTTCTCTTATACATTAGCCACCAAAAAAAGGTAACAATTGGTTTTAATAATAAATTTAACATATCATCCACCACTTACTTATGAGAACCATTGAAACTCTTCACTTAGATCGTAATTTAAAGTTTTCTTTACCTTTTTTATACATGAATAGCGCCAGTTCACCTCTCCCACTTTCCACTCGTTATTATTGTCTGGACCAAGTTCGAGCTTAAGTGCTATTCCATGGTGAAAATGGTTAAAGCCCAAGCCTGTAACGCAATTTCCCAGTGAGTAAGCTAATAATTTACCATTAACGGTTGTTACTGGAGACGGCATATGACTATGATGCCCAATTATGCTCCCCCATTTACTTATATAGTTTTTAGCTTCATCAATAAATTCTGGCCGAGGGTAAAGCTCTAACTCATACCCCCAATGGGCAAATAATAAATTAAACTTTGCATTTGGGTCAAAATGCTTATCTGAATGTTCCAAGAAAGACAGGTAGCCGTGGGCTTGATTACTCCACTTTGTTGCTGCGACAATATTAACTGCATCATTAATTTTTAAACTGGCATCGTCTCTGCCGCCAATCACTTTAAACCCCATCTCTCGCAAGCGGCTCACTGTTTTTTTATAGTTTGTATAACCACCATCAGCTCCGTGGTTATTGGCTAATGACAAGATAATTTTTTCAGCAGGCAAAAACTCTTGTAGATGAAGTAAAATCTCTTCTGTGTGAAGTAAGCTAAATGCAACGAAAATATCGGCCTTATATAAAACTCCTTCCAAGTTACAAACTAAATAATCTATATCTGAAAAAAATTCTTTAGAATCTTCTGAAATGACCCAGTTACAGCCCATCAGAGGCATTAAATCACCCAAAAACCCAAACTTAATTTTTGGTTCAATTTTATTAAGAGAACTATTTTGTGGCATATATTTAGACAGCTCTTTATGCTTATTTGATGGAGAAAATATATTGTGCTTCACACAAAGTAAAAAATCTTCAACAGAGTATGGAGTTGAAAAAGTATCCATCTTCCAATTTCTATTCCAATTAGGGTCATCTCGATATGCCAAAAAGTTTTGTTTATGCTTGAGCTCATGCAATAACTTTAGAGGAAATAACAGGTAGTAAGGCAAGCTGGCAAGCCCTGAAGCAAAAACAGTCGTAAAAATTTCGGGTGTTCCCATTAAATAGTGTATGCCAATCATTATAGAAAAATTTATTGAAGCGGGAACTGAGTTACTTAAAAAGTATCGATGAACAGATTTCTTAGGAATTGAGAAAAAATATTCCATCATCATTGTTGAAAAACAAGTCATTGAAAAGCAAATTGCACCGTGAGACAAGGCGGCCTTAATAATCACATCAAAGGAGTGTTGCCAATGGCTTACAATAGCAATACATCCGTATGTTACAGCTGCGACTAAGCCATAAAGAAATCCACGTTTAAACTTTGGGTTGATATTTTTCTCCTTTTTAAAGCGACTTAATTTTTTTTTAAAGATAAATAAGCCATAAGGCAGTCATATAGAATAGTATAGTTTTGATTTGACTGTTTAGCCAGTGCTAAAAAAAAATTATGGAGCTATGGACACTTAGGTTCTGTAGTTAATACTAATTAATTTTCCAAGCTATAATCATAGATTTGATCCAGCTGTAATGGGGTGCGAGTGGAGTTACTAAGTGTAAATAGCCATTATTGCACTTGTCTGCGCCTAATTTTTTATTTGGAAAGACAGCTCCATGTACCGCTTGTAATTCCATTTGACCATTATTGTTTGTAAAGATAGGTCCACCACTGTCCCCAGTGCAGGCTGAAGTATTTTTTTCCACAGGAACTGCATAAGCGTAATACCCTGGGCTTAAAGCTAAAAGTTCTTTAAAAATTATGTCATTTGACGTATTTAGTCCAAGGGCTCTGTCTTGTGGGATAATTTCTAAACTTATTTGTCTAGACTTATACCAGACGCCACTTCCACCACCAAAGCCAGTGGTTTCGTAGATACTTCCCCAAATCAGAATTTAGAACAAAAAACTTTATTTCAAAAAACTCATTTTGAGTTTTTCTAACACGATTTTCAAAAAAAATCGTGAAGGCGCATTCTTGCGTCTTTTTTTCGTTAAACCTCCTCGCGTTAAGGGCAGTGAT
>CALJPJ010000183.1 GCA_937980625.1 uncultured Bdellovibrionales bacterium | reverse complement strand
ATAAATAAAATTAAAGATTTTGGACTTAAATTTTACTAGGTGCTGGACTAATGAGGTAACCAGGCTGAACCTCATAAATACATCACTATACTTTTGTCTTGGTTTGAAACGCTTCGGTGACGTTATTTTCGGATCAATGCGTGTTCTCTCTATAAATTCATCAAATATAAGGTTACTATTATAAAACCTGTCAAACTTCAGATTTATTGAAAGTTTAGCACTCGTTTAATTTCGCTCACGAGCAATAAATTACTTTACAGCTTTAACTATACTTAGCTGTTACTTTATCTAAAATATCAGAATGAAGTTTTTTAATTATGTCTTCAGTTAATGTTGCTGATAAATCTTGTAGCACCACTTTAAATGTCAAAGAGTGCTTACCTTCAGGCAACTTATTACCAGTAAAAACGTCAACCACATCTACGCTTTTAATTAAGTTTTTTTGTGTTTTAGTAATAAACTGCTTTAACTCAGCTGAGGGAATGGACTTATCTACTACAAACGAAAAATCTCGCTCTACAGCTGGAAACTTAGAGATTTCAGTTAACTTAGGCTTTTTGGGAAAAGAGCGCATTAAAAGCTCTAAATCAAACTCAGCAAAAGCAACATCTTCTCTAATTTTATTATCCTCTTTCATTTTAGGATGTAACTCACCTATATAGCCAATATTCTTTCCTTCAAAAAATAAAGTGGCAGTTCTTCCCGGGTGCAAATGGGGAAGCTCAGTATTCCAAGTTTTCCAGCTCCACGATTTAGCTTTTAAGCTTTGCAAAAAGTTTTCTATACTTGATTTAAGACTTAATACTAAAGGTGCAGAATTAGAGTTCTTCCACAGTTCAGAACTTTGTCCCCAAGCAGTGATACCTAAATGTCTTTTCTCAAAATACCCGTCACCATCAACACCAAAGACTTTTCCCACTTCAAACAACTTAGAAGAGCTAACTCCGCTTCTATAGTTAGTTATTAAGTTTTTGAACAGGCTTGGTGCTAAGCTCGGCCTCATTATATTATATTCTTCACTCAACGGGTTTTTAAGCTCGGCAAGGTCTTTAGACACAGTCAGCCCGCAATTAGATAGCTCCGTATGCATACCACCAAAAAATGTGGACAAATAATCAGAGCCCAAAAAGTTATAATTAACTGACTGGTGAAACCCTTGCTTAGAAAAAAACTGATAGGTGTAGCGGTCTTGCACATAAGTTTTATCATGAGTGAGAGGCTCATAGCTAAGAGGTGGCAAGCTTTCAGGGATTTTATCATAGCCATTTAAGCGTCCATACTCCTCCACTAAGTCTTCTTTGATTTCCAAATCCCAACGCCAACTTGGCGGATTAAACTCTAGATCATTTCCACTCTCACTGACCAACTCACAGCCTAACCTTTGCATCCACGATGAAAAATCTTTAGTTTTGATGGCATAACCCAAGCGTTCGCTAGCATAGTTCGTATTTATTTTTATGGAGTTTCTTTTTAATGGATTAGGATAATGATCAACAGTATCACTGCTAATTTGGCCGCCACAAATATTTTGAATTAAATGACAAGCTCTGTCCATAGTAGCAGGTACAATACTAGGGTCCGTGCCTCTTGAAAACCGATAACAAGAGTCAGTATTAATACCTAAGCGCCTTGATGTCTTTCGAACTGAGCTCGGTAAAAAGTGAGCCACCTCTAATAGTAAGTCCGTCGTCGAATCACTAATTCCGGAGTTTTGCCCACCAACAATACCGGCCAGTGCAACCACACGCTCACCATCACAAATCCCAAGCTCTCCTTCATGTAATTTAAACTCAGTTCCGTCTAAAGAAGTAAATGGCTCATCCTGTTTTACTCCTTTTACTTGTAAAACAGCCTTGCTAATATTTTGTAAATCAAAAGAATGCATGGGTTGACCATATTCAAGCATAATAAAATTAGTGATATCAACCACATTATTTACTGAATTAATATCTACTTGCTCCAGACGAGTTTTTAACCAAGTAGGACTTGGCCCAACTTTAACCCCTTTAATAACTCGAGCGGCGTACCTTGGGCAGTTTTTAGTATCAATGAGTTCAACCCGAACATGATCTGCAACTTTGAAACTCTCCGTAATAATATTACTCTCTGTCTTCTTGAGAGGCTTATCTAATAAGCATGATAACTCTCTAGCCAAACCAATATGACTTAAACAGTCAGCTCGATTAGAAGTTACACTTAGTTCAAAAACAATATCATTCACACCGGCAAATTCAGCATAACTTTGCCCTGGCTTTGCCTGAGAATCTAAAATCGAGATTCCATCACTTTCATCTGACATACCTAGTTCAGATAAAGAACAAAGCATACCTAAACTTTCAACACCTCTAATTTTAGATTTTTTAATTTTGAAATCACCAGGTAAAACAGCACCAGGTAAGGCAGCAACAACTTTATCTCCAGCTTTATGATTTTTAGCCCCGCACACTATTTGTTGTAACTGGTCACCACCAACATCTACTGAGCAAACTGTTAACTTGTCAGCATCTGGGTGCTTCTGTAACTCTTTAATATGGCCAACAACTACATGTTGAAAGCTTTTAGCCATATCTTCCACACCATCCACTTCAAGACCAGCATCTGTTAATATTTTAGACAAAGCATCGGTATTACTGTAAAACTCCGATACATCTACATAATCATTCAACCAATTTAATGAAACTTTCACTTAACAACCCTTAAACAAATTGTTTTAAGAAAAAACTATTATTATCAGAAAATAAACGAATATCACTTACACCATATTTAATTATGGCCATTCGCTCGATACCAAAACCAAAGGCAAATCCCTGCCATTCATCGGGGTCAATATTTACAGACTTTAAAACTTTTGGGTTTACTAAACCACAACCACCAATTTCAACCCAGCCAGTATTTTTACACATACGGCAGCCCTTACCTTTACATATGGGACATGAACAATCCACCTCAGCAGAGGGCTCAGTAAATGGAAAAAAACTGGGGCGAAACCTAACTTTAACTGACTTATCAAAAAACTCTTTCACAAAAAAGTAAATGGTCCCTTTTAAATCAGCCATAGA
>CALJPJ010000182.1 GCA_937980625.1 uncultured Bdellovibrionales bacterium | reverse complement strand
CTGCAGAAATTAAAATCAATCACCAGACCTAAAAAAGCTCCTGAAACTATATCTTCAGGTGGCAGTAGTAATGTAGATGTTAGTGATAAATCGCAAGATGGTATAACGCTTTTAAAACTACAAATACATTCTCAGTTAATTAAAGAAATGGATTTGAAGAAAGACCTTACGAATATGAAAGGTGATAAGAGTAAAGAGTTAGAGCTTAGAAATAAAACACAGCAAGTTATTTCTAATATAACAGATCGACTGGCAAGAGGCATAAGTCGCGAGGAAAGATCGCAAGTTATTAAACAAGTTTTAGATGAGTCGCTTGGACTTGGGCCTTTAGAAGAGCTTTTAGCTGACAAAAAAGTGTCTGAAATTATGGTCAATGGTGCTAATCAAATTTATGCTGAGCGAAGTGGTAAATTAACTTTGTCAAAAGTGAAATTCACATCAAATTTACAGCTGAGAAATGTTATTGAGAGGATTGTAACCCCACTTGGCCGAAGAATTGATGAGAAAA
Source organism: uncultured Bdellovibrionales bacterium (assembly GCA_937980625.1). Classification (GTDB taxonomy): domain Bacteria; phylum Bdellovibrionota; class Bdellovibrionia; order Bdellovibrionales; family UBA1609; genus JAHDIR01. Next base: position 6,954 of record CALJPJ010000182.1, on the reverse strand, counting down.
CTCCTTACGTTGATGCTAGATTGGCTGATGGTAGTCGTGTGAATGCAGTTATTGAACCATTAGCTATTGATGGTCCTTCGCTAACAATTAGAAAATTTCCAGAAGAAACGATTACTATTAGCCATTTAGTTGATCGCTTTGGATCAATGACTCAAGCAATGGCTGATTTTTTACAAATTTGTGTGGAACAACATTTAAATATTATTATTTCTGGTGGAACTGGTTCAGGTAAAACAACGTTGCTAAATGTTATATCCAGTTTTGTTCAATCCAATGAGCGTATCATTACAGTGGAAGATGCTGCAGAGCTACAGTTAAGTCAAGAGCATGTTGTCAGGCTTGAAACTCGGCCAGCAAATATGGAGGGAACAGGAGAGGTTACCATTCGGGATTTAATTAAGAACTCGTTGCGTATGCGCCCTGATAGAGTGATTGTTGGTGAGTGCCGAGATGGAGCAGCTTTAGATATGCTATCAGCAATGAACACAGGGCATGATGGTTCAATGACTACAGTTCATGCCAATAACCCTCGAGAAGCTGTGGCACGTCTTGAAACTTTATGTTTAATGTCAGGTATGGATTTGCCAGTAAAATCAATTAGAGATCAAATTGGCGGAGCAGTACATTTAATTGTACAAATAGGGCGTTTAAGTGATGGGAGCCGTAAAATTAAAAGTATTACTGAGGTGGTAGGTACTCAAGGAGAAACAATAACTTTACAAGAAATTTTTAGGTTTAAAGAAGAAGGGTTTGATAAGAATAGAAAGATAATAGGGCAATTTCAAGCTATGGGCTTAATACCTACTTTCATTGAAAAGTTTGAAAAACGAGGGATTAAAATTCCTAGGAGCTTGTTTACAACATCATCTTCAACATCTGTACCTCAAAAAGAGCAAAAGAAAGCTTCTTCATTAAAAGGTCCAAAGATGACCAGACCAAGAGTAATGGTAAAAAAGAAAAAAGTAGGAGGTGAATAATTTGAGTTCATTATTGAGTAATTCATATTTTTTGATTCCAGTTTTTGGATTGTGTGTTTTTATATTCTCATATTTGATGTCAGATAAAATTTTAGGTTTTTTATATAAAAGAAGCTTAGGTTCAAGAAAAGAAGTGATCGAAATAATGGATAAGATGATGATCACAACAGATAAAAAAAGAACAACACTTGCAATGCTATTAATTAGTTTTGGTTTAGGAGTTATTGTTTTTTTATTATGTTGGCCAAATATTTATGCGGGTATATTTTTTGGTTGTGGAATAACAATTTTTGGTTGGTCGGTCCCTAAAATAGTTATGGTTTATTTGTGGGAAAAACGTTGCAGTCGCCTCGTTGATCAAATGGTAGATGGTTTAACAATTATGGGTAATGGTATTAAATCAGGTTTAGGTGTAGCTCAAACTTTAGATCGAGTTGTAGATAATATGGGAGGCCCAATTGCTCAAGAATTTCAGCTTATACTTAATAAGATGCAATTGGGGATGACACTGGAAGATGCACTTACAGAGTTTGGTGAGCGTGTAAAAAGGCAAGACGTTCAGATGTTAGTTACAGCCATTAATATTTTAAAAGAAACTGGTGGTAATTTAGGTGAAACTTTTGAAACTATAGTTTCAACTATTAGAGATCGACAAAAAATAGAGAAAAAAATTGAAGCTATGACAGCACAAGGAATCATGCAAGGTATAATCATGACTTGTATTCCATTTGTGTTGTTAGGAGTGTTTATGATTATTGATCCAGGTTATGTAAAACCACTTTTTAGCTCCTTCATTGGTTGGATTGCATTGGCAATGGTTGTAATTTTACAAATTATTGGTGGCGTAATGATAAAGAAAATTATCACAATTAAAGTTTAATACTTAAGCCAAATTCATTAAATTACAATGTGCTCAAACAGCTCCCTTTCGGGAGAACTCCGCGCATTGTAATTTAAACAAATGAGGGTTTAAGGAATTATTTTAATTTAATGAATTTGATGTGAGCAGACAAAAGGCTAGTTATATTTTAATAAAAACTTCAAAAAAAATTATGGCTCTAAGTATGGATTTGTTAGCATTATATAGAATTAATTGCTCCACCTTGGTTTAGATAATTAAAGCCTTAAACCTTCTGTATAGACCCATATTAGTGCTTAATGAGATACTGATTACTGTGTTTTATCTGAAGAAGGAATTAGCTCTTATGAAGTTTTTTATTATCACCGTGTTTATGTTTTTTTGTACTAGTGTTTTTGCATTTGTAGATATGAAAAATGCTAACTATTCGCATACATGGACAGATATATCTATTGAGGGCACTGGCTTTAATCTGCAACTCAAAAGAACATACAATAGTAGGTCATTGCATAATGGATTGTTTGGTTTTGGTTGGTGTTCAGACTATGAAAGTAAGCTTAAAGTGACTCCAGAGGGAAATATAAAAATTGTTGTTTGTGGTGGTGGTAATGAAATAGAGTACGTTTCAGCTGGTACGGGTGTTTCTGTTGCACGTACTGTGGCTAAAGTTATGAAAAACTTAAAGGCAACTAAAAAGTATACAGCTGAAAACTTAAGAACGATAAAAAAACGTTTAGAAGTAGATGTTTGGGAGCGAGAAAAATATGCTAAACGCTTTAACATAAGTAGAGATGTTAAAAAAGGTGTTAGTTATGTAGCTTTTGGTCGAAAAAAAGAAAATATAGTTTTGAAGAATAATACATTTAAAAGAACCTTATCAGATGGCAGTCATGAAAAATATAATTTAAATGGTCAACTTATATATATGTACGACAAAAATAATAATTATATAAAAATTAGTTATAATAATGGTTCGATTAGTAAAGTTTCAGACAATAATGGTCGCAGTTTAACTTTTAAAATAGATAAAAAAAATAGCAAGGTCATTGCGATAAAAGGCCCACAAAATATAAAATTAGAGTATAAATATAAAGGTGAGGACTTAATTTTTGCTAAAAATGCATGGAAGAATGTTTATACATACGAGTATGATAATTTACATAATTTACTGAGAGTTAAGTACCCCGATAAAACAGATAAAAAACTCACTTATAATCAAAATAAAGATTGGGTGATGTCATTTAAAGATAGAGCGAATTGCACAGAGACCTATGACTACACAAGTAATAAGTCAGATCCATTAAACCATTACTCATCTACGGTTCAAAAAAAATGTGGTAAAAAAATTACAAATAATAGCAAATATGAATTTATCCATAAAAAAAGGTCAGACGGCTCGAGATATTTACATAAAACTGTATCTGTAATTAATGGCTCGAAAACAGAAATATTATATCACCCCAAGTACGGTAAGGCGATGAGTGTTAACCAAGGAAATCAAGTTACTAAAATGACATACTACGATAGCGGCGAGATACAAACAAAAACAGAGCCGTTTAGGACTTCAACATTTTATTATAAAAATAAGTGTAAGAAAGTATCTAAAGTGATCAGTAAATTTTATAGAGCTGATAGAAAAACAGCATCTAAAACAAGCTTATCAAAAAAATTATTTAAAACAGTGAATACAGATTTTTCATATAAATCACCAAAATGTAATTTATATTCAGCAATAAATTCAAATGGGCAAAAAATAAAACTTAAGTATGATAAAAATGGTCGTATTGCTTCGATCATAGATCAGGCAAAAAAGGTTGTTCACATTAAGTATGATATAAAAATTGGCAAACCTAAATTGATTACTAGGCCAGGTATTGGGTCAATTCGAGTTAGTTATGACCCAGGCGGGAAAATTAAAAAAGTAGATAGTAAAGAAGGGCCAATTGTTGCGAACCAAGTCGCTGGAATATTTAGTAACTTGTTAGAAATTATTTCCCCTGCGACTTCAGAGTTAGGAATTTAGGAGATTAAATGAAGAATATATTATTAATTACAATCATAAGTTTTAGTTTTAATGCCAATGTTTATGCTGGTTGTGTTGGGTCAAATTGTGTTGGTACACAAGACCTTGAATCAGAACCAATACCTAGTGCAGAGGTAGTAAGTTCAGGTAATTCAACAATTAAAAACTGGCAGTTAACATCAGGTAATTGTCCTGACTTAGAGTCTATAGATCCGAGCACACATACAGCCGCCAATAAAGTTAATATTGAGGAGTATGAGGGTTCAAATGCTAGTGGCAAGGATACAGGCGATCGTTAATAATACCAATTCCACTAAATAATTCCCTAAATTCAAGGCTTATTTAAATCATAATGTGCTCAAACAGCTCCCTACAGGAGAACTCCGCGCATTATAATTTAAATAAGCCTTGAATTTAGGGAATTATTTAGTGGAATTGGTATTATAAGTTATAGAGTTATTAAGCGTGTTTACTTAACTTTAATTGCATTGGTAAAAATCCATGGAAACCATTTTCTGCCTTCAGGAAATGGCAAACTAATTTTAGTATATACAACAGCTCTATACACACCTGGGCCAGATATTTTGAAGCTATTATTTTGTTCAGTTAGGCTAGCTTGTTCAGTATTGTCTTTATAAACCTTAACTTTAATAGGCACTTTTACTTGTTTTGGTAATTGAATAATAAGCTTACTATTTTTCTGAAAATTACTTGTGCTACCCATAAATTTATTTTTTTTACTAGTTTTTAGATAAAACATAAAGCCAATGGGATCACCAATCATATCAAGGCTTAAATAAAACTGTCCTTTTTTGAGGGCATTGAAAATTTTAGGTTGATCTTTTTGGTAGTTTCCAGTGAGCTCTGAACGGATTAATATATGATTACTTACAATTTTAAATAAAGTTTCGTAAGAGGGAAATTTTAGAGGAGATTTAAAAAAATTAAATCTTGATTCAGCATCTGATCCAGCCACTGCGATACGAAGTCTATCTTTATTGAGATCTTCCCACAATTTTATTTCTTTTTCTGCTCTTTGGAAAAGTCGTAAAAAAGCGAGCTCTGGGTTAAATGGATATATTAAAAATGACCAGATAAAGGTAATTTTTTTATTTAGCCAAGAATCTTGCCACAATGCTTTGAGATTAATAATTTCTAAACCGTCTAAACCGATTGGGATTTCACCAGTCCACTTATTGCCTTTTTTAGTGGGGTGCGACCAGATGATAAAGGCATCATCTTTTGGAGTTGGACTACTTAAGTGTTCAGAAATAACTGCGCTAGCTTGGCCAAGGTTATTAATAGGAGTATCATTTTTTTTTGTAATATATTGCAGCTTTGTGTCTAGAAAACTAAACTCTGAATTAACAATGGCTAAAACTTGATTATGGTAGTTATTATAGTTGGCGTTTTTTTCAGAGAAAGTGTTAACATCTGTTGTAACTACAAAATTTAAATTAGACTTTTCAGCGGCATCAAAAATCTCAATTAAAGACCCAGTACCAGTACTTAAATTAGAACTAATGTTAATTGCGCCATTATAATCATAGAGGTAAGATTGTTGTTGTTTATTAATTTTAGGCTCAGTCACTGTTATATCATGACGGCTAATTAATAGACCAAAAATTAAATAGGCTATAAATAAATATACGGTCGCATAAGTAATTTTGTTCAAAATAATGACCTTCAGTAAGTGACAGAGAACTGGTTTTTATCACTAGGTAGATTTTTTGTCTGTAAGGTTCCGTTATAAATTAGCTTTATAGCCTCAGGGTCTTTAGTGATAAGCGTTAATTTTGAGCGAGCTTTGATAGTGTGGAAGTCGCCATTTAATAATTTAATGACTTTATCATTATTGTTGCCAATTTTAATTGTTATAGATGTATCTTTAGTTGCTTCAACAACTAGCTCTTTATAAGACCGAGGGTTTGAGTAGACAGTATTAGATGTTATAGTGGTATTAGTTATTTTTTTTGTTGGTTTTGCGACAGCTTCTACAGCTGGCCTTGCTTCAACTTCTGGTTTATCAATAGTTGGTTGAGCAGGTGTTTTTGTATCGGTTGGTGTGACTTTAATAATTGGGTTGTCATGTTTTATTTTATTTACTTCACTTATGTTTGTAGATTCAGGGATAATTATTTGTTCATTTTGATATTTTTTAATCAAACTTTGTATGGCAAAGGCAAGGACTAGCATAGCCACGAGTCCACAGGCAATAAAAGTTTTAGCGTTAATTTTAACTTTGTTTATAACCGGAATAGTTTGCCAGGTTTGCTTTTGAATGACTTCTTGTTGGACTTCTGGGTTTGTGCTTCCCATTTCCTCAGCAAAAAGCTGCGAAAGTTTATCTTTGTCGACCCCTAAAAAACTTCCATATGAAAAAACAAAACCTCGTAAATAAGACTTGGGTGGTAGTTTTTTAAAGTTTGATGTTTCAATGGCCTTTAAAGTAGTTACACCAATTTTAGTGACTAAGGAGGCCTGCTCTAATGAGATATTTTTGGCTTCACGATGTTTTTTTAAGTATTCACCAGTTAATTTCATTTAAGCATCTTCAACATATCTTTTGCGTCTTTCGCAAAAATAGTTTTTGGGTAAAGTTCTAATAGTTCCTGTAGCCGAGCTGATGATGTATTTACATTATTTAATTTATAGTGACTTAAAGCACTATAAAAGTGTGCTCCATCTAATTTAAATTTTTCACAAAGCCCAATTGAACTATCAAGGCTTTCGGAGGCAGCTAAGTAATCTCTTTTTTCAAATAAGGAGCGACCATAAAAAAACATGGCATGACAGTGCTTAGGGTTTTTCTCAAGTGTAAGTTTAAACCGAGATTCAGCAGTACTAAACTGCTTCAGTTTAAATAAGGCTAGGCCCATATGGTAGTGAATATTATCAACTTGTGAATATGTGAGGTCATTTTCAGCAATTTTTAAGTTTCTGATAGCTTCACCATATAAACCCATTTCTATTTGAACTTTTGCTAAGTTGACTCTAGCATCGGTATATTTTGGCTTTATTTGTAAGGCCTCGCCAATATACTTTTCTGCTAGCGGAAGGCGGTTTAGAGCAAAGTAACCAATTCCTAAATTGTT
>CALJPJ010000181.1 GCA_937980625.1 uncultured Bdellovibrionales bacterium | reverse complement strand
AAAAAATTAAATTAAAATCCAAGTAGCATCGTGAACTATATACTCTTGCTAAATAACATACACTTTATTAGAAGTCATATAAAGGAAGCCTATGAAATCAATAATTTTTTTCAGTTTATTTTACTTTAGTTCTCTTGCCTGGTCTTCTCCTCGAGTAGAATCAGACCTTAACAGATATGATAATCATATAAAAAATCTAAAAATTACTTTCAATGAAAGACCTCAAGATCCTAATAATAAAGATTGGGTGAAATTTAAGTTAGCTCATATGGTAAAGGTGGACCAGTACATGAGAAACTTCATGAATATTCGGTTTGAAAAAAAATATAGCAAAACTGAGTCCGACAATTTTTTAAAAAAATTTGGCACAAGGTGGAAAGCTATTGATTATGAAAACAATGTTGAACTCAAAAAATTATTAAAAATTTACACTTGGTTTCGTATAAGCGAGTTTGGCAAAGGGAGTGATCAAAATGCCTGGCTATTGGTTCAACACGCAGACCATGATATTGAGTTTCAAAAACAAATTTTAAAAATTTTAGATAAGTTATGGCCCTTAGGTGAAACCCAAGCTGCTAACTACGCCTACCTCTACGACCGCATTGCTGCTTCCTGGCAAAATCCCAAAAAGCGCCAACTACAAAAATATGGCACACAAGGCTCATGTGTTGCAAAAGGAAAGTGGGAGCCCATTGCTATCATCGACCCTAAAAATGTTAATATACGTCGAAAAAGTGTTGGTTTACTACCTATTGAAGACTATACAGAGGGCTTCAAATCAATATGTAAATAGATTTTATGTTTTATCTCAAGAATTTATTTACAAATTTAAATATTACTATGGCTGAGTTAACTATGTAACAGCAACCACACTTATTTACAATTAGCCTATTTTTTACATGAAAAGTAAAAAGTCTCTATTGTAATTTTTAAATTGGAGGCTTAATTATTTAATTTGTTCCTATAGCTCTTGCTTTATTTGTTTTAATACTTACTCAAATTAAGTCACTCAACTATTTTTTATTTTCTGCATATTTTTTTAAGGCCGTTAAAAACTCTGTCCAACCATTACACTCACTAAAGGCTGATTTCAGACCGTCTTGCGTATGTTTAAAGCCAGTTGTATGTATTTTTACAGTTGTAGTATTTTTATTTGGCGCACTAAAACAAAAGACAACATGTGTATCATCCCATTTAAATTTTATCAATTCATTTTGAATAACTTGATGTGTATGCAACTTAAAGTTTGGACAATCTTCAAAGTCCCATTCTATAGTTTTATCTTCGCAAAAAGCATCACTCATTTTTACTTTAAAATATTTTTGTAAATGAGAATCATTTTTAACATATTCAAATACCTGTTCAATAGGTGCATTGATAGTTTCGCCAATATCAAAGTTTATATCTAAGCCAGTTGTATTTCCCTCTAGTTTAGCAAAATACTTTTGAAGTTCACCGTACATCCCCTTTAATGTGTGTTGCCAACCATCACTATGTGAACCATACTCTTTTTCCCCTGGCAAACCTTCATGTTTAAGATATAAAGTTGTAGCTCCTAAGTTTTCACTTAATAACAGTGTAACTGTGGAATTAAAAGCAGCTTCATTTTTGGGTGTTTTATTCCATGTAAAAACAATTTTACTATAAGGACTAATTTCTAAAAACTCTCCATGTGTATCTTCACAACTATCCCATGCTGCTGAATATTTTCCACCCACTTTAAAATCTATGTGAGTCTTTTCTGGTATAGAACCTGTGTGCTTTATAAGGGCGCCCTCACCAATAGCATTAAACAATGTTTTTGCATCACATTTAAAAACTTTACTTACAGATAAGCTTAGATTATTTGTCATCAATCTTCTCCTCAACCTTTATTTTGTCTATATAACTTTCAAGAGCATCAAACTGCCCTTCCCAATACTTTTTATATTTATCAATCACACTATGAACAATTTTAAAGTTCTCACTATTAAACTGACACTTTTGCACTCTTCCATTTCTATGTTTTTTTACTAGCCCTGCAAGCTCTAAAACTTTCAAATGCTTTGAAACTGCCTGCTTACTCATATTAAATGGCTTAGCTAATTCACTGACAACGAGCTCTTCTTTCGTTAGCTCTAATAACATATACCGTCTTTTATGGTCACTTAATGCGTGAAACATTCTATCTAGCTGTAACTCACCCTGGTCCATCACATTTACTAAGATAATTAATTCATTAAAAATAGTCAACTAAATAGATGACTATTAAAATGTAGTATTTTTAGATGCTTATGATGCATATGCTACACTGCTCAAAATATAGTATGGCAAATTTTAATCTTTTAAAAAATTTCGTAACTTCGTGCCCTACTTATCCGTCTTTATTATAAAACATTAAAAAAGGAGACTCAGTATGTCCAATACCCCCAAAAATCTATGGAAAGAAAAAAGAGCTGAACATAACAAGTTTTATAAAGCAATTAGTGAATATCGTAGTGACCTATTTAGATTTTGTCGAAAGTTAACCAATAACCCTTGGGATGCTGAAGACCTTGTACAAGAGACTTTACTAAAAGCCTATGGCCGCTTAAGTGATAAACATTTTGGAGTCACTAATATGAAAAGCTACTTATTTAAAATGGCATCAAATCAATGGATTGATTGGTGTCGCAGATCCAAGCTATCACAAAAGATTAAACAAGAAACTAATAAACCTATATATATGGGCCCTGTCTACGAAGTTAAAGATGCACTTTCTTCGCTTCATTACTATCTACCACCAAAAGAAAGAATTTGTATTGTACTAAAAGATATATTTGAATTTTCACTAGAAGAAGTTGCAAATGTTATCAACTCAACTGAAGGAGCTGTTAAGTCTGCACTTAGTAGAGGACGAAAAAAAATGGAAAAAATAAATAATAATACAAGTGACTCTCCTGACCTTAAGCTTAATAATTCACAAAATTTACTTATGAACAAAGCTGTTGAAATGTTTAACAAAAGTGACTTAGAAGGCTTTAGCCAGCTATTTGTTCAAAATGCTATTGGCAATGCTCCTGGTTGTTTTTATGAAACTAACCTCGATGAAATTAAAAAAGGTAGCTTATTTCATACAATTAATGATGAAGCTGGCGCAAGCTGGTTAGCTGAACATATAATAATTAATGGAGAAGACCTCTTTGTAATAAAAGATGGTGAGAAAATTGACGATATATGGAGATTTGATATTGAGGAAAATAAAATTACAATGTTTAATTGTTATTACTGTTGCCCAAAAGTTTTAGAAGAAATTGCTGAAATACTAAATACAAAAGCAAACTACCATGGCTACTACTACGAAGAAATGCATAATTAAATGTTCAGCTCTATAAAATAATTTTTATTTTATAGAGCTGACTAGTACTGTAGTAAAATTATAAAAATTATTTATTACACGAAAATATCAATAAGAGATCTCTAGTCTTCTTTTTAATTATACTTAATCAAATCTTTTATAACATCTTCCAAATACTGAATTCTATCATTTGCAGTGCGTAAATTATTATTAATTGATTTTATAATAGTTTTAATCCAAATAGGCATATCTTTATACTCTTGGCGTAATGAAGAGTAAGGAAGCTCGGCTAAAGAAGCTGTAGGTGAAATAACTTTTGCCCCAGCACTCCGCATTGAATTATCAAAAAAAGCCATTTCACCAATTAAATCACCAGCTTCAAGCTCAGCAAGTACAACTTTAGAGCCTTTTTTTATTTTAGTAATGGCTATTTTTCCATGCTCAATAATATACATAGCTTTTGAAGGCTCTCCTTCGCTAAACAAAATATCATCTTTTCTTAGTTTGATTACATGTTTGATCATTAACTAAACCTACAAGTCAATTTTAAATTGATTATTAATTTACATCTTAAAGGTAATCTTTAAATAAAGTCAAACAACATACTTTTACTTATTTTAAAAAAATATTCTAATCACATTATTGTTTAATCTTGAGATTATGACGAAACAATCACATATCAGAAAAATTTTCCAATTATTTAAATATTACTTTAATCATATAAAGTTATTTAAAGTATTATTTGGGAGGAAAAAATGTTTTTAAGATTAGTATTATTCATTAGCTTACTTACACTAATATCTTGTGATTCAAGTGAACTACAAATTCGACCTGGTGAAAACCAAACTGTACTAGAAATTTCTGATGAAGAAGGTGGAATCATTAATTTTGAAGCTAGCTCAGGAAGTAAGGTAAGTTTTGAAGGCAACTGTTACCCTGAAAGTTCAATTGTTAGTATTGACAGCGAAGACTTAGAGGTTAAATACGAAACAAAGTGTAAA
>CALJPJ010000180.1 GCA_937980625.1 uncultured Bdellovibrionales bacterium | reverse complement strand
GTATTTGATTCTCCATAATTACCTTGCATAGCTGAGGTTAACACTAGTATTTGATTATAATATGAAGGGTCAGTTGCCATTTCTTCATAACCACTGTGTGATGTATTAAATACTACTTCACCAACACTTTCTTGACCACCTAACCAAGCTCCAGTAAAAATTTCGCCAGACTCTAAAACTAAACTACCCTTCATTTTCTTTTCCTTTATTTAATCCTAAAATCAAATGAACTAAAGCCATTCGAGTATAAACACCATTTGTAACCTGATCTCTAATTAAACACCTTCGATCAGAAAAAATTTGTGGATCTAAATCTATGTTTTCCACATGTGGACCGGGATGCATAATAAAGGCATCTTGTCGTAAAAAATTATTCACCTTATCTAAGGTTAAACAATAATTTTTTTGATAATTTTTAACATCAAAGCTTTCATTTTCATGACGCTCTTTTTGCACCCTGAGTGCCATTGCAAAGTCACACCAACTTAAGGCCTCACCCAGACTATCAAAATACACTGCAGCAGGCACGCTTCCCTCTTCAGGTAAAAATTCTTTTGGCCCACAGAAGCCAAAGCTTATTTCAGGAAACTTTTTAAGTAACTCAATATTAGACTTCACTACTCTTGAATGACGAATGTCTCCAATAAACAAAATTTTTAAATTATTAAGTTGAGTTTTTTCACTCATCGTTAAAGCATCAGCCAGAGCCTGAGTTGGGTGGCCAATTGAGCCACAACCAGCATTAATAATTGGCCTCTTGTAACTTTTGATAGCACCCAATTCACTTTCCGAAGCATTAGACCTTAAAATTAAAATATCAGGCTCCATAGCCTCAATAGTCATTAATGTTTCTAAGAAGCTTTCTCCTTTAACCATGCTGGAGTCAGACAAAGTACCTAGATCTGAGCATTGAATACCCAAGCGCCCAATAGCTGTTTGAAAACTTAACTTGGTCCGAGTACTTGGCTCAAAAAAAGCTAAAGATACTAATTTTCCAGAGTTAATTGTATTACTTTTTATTTTGAATGATTTATATTGTTGGGCTAAAGATAAAAGCTGTTGAATCTCTGAAAGAGACCATTTGTTAAGCGAAATTAATGATCGAGCAACTAGTGACATTAAAAAAAAACTATAGTTAGGGTATTGGACCTTGTCGAGAGAAATCCAATAAAAAGTAACAATTCCATTTTTTGCTCCAGGCATAAGCAATTCTACAAGCTTATGGCCCTAAAAATAAAAGCAATAGAGGGGTTGCGTTATCAAAAACTTTATACCAAACAACTTTAAAGAGTTTCTACCCCTACAGTGTCCCTTCGGCTATACTCACAAACCATATGAATGCAATGATCACTATTTCGAATATTGACAAGGTGTACACCGGAGGATTTCAAGCCTTATATAATATTAATTTTGACATCCAAAAAGGCGAAATTTTTGCTCTTTTAGGACCAAATGGAGCTGGTAAAACCACTTTAATCAAAACCATATGCGGGCTCACAACTCCCAGCTCAGGACATATCACTGTGAATGGTTTTGATATTATTAAAGATTACCGGGCAACAAGAAGCCTCATTGGCCTTGTGCCACAAGAGCTCACCACTGATGCTTTCGAAACTGTTTGGAAAACAGTCTCATTTAGCCGTGGATTATTTGGAAAGTCGCCCGACCCAAATTATATTGAAAAAATTCTTAAACAGTTGTCATTGTGGGATAAAAAAGACAATAAACTAATGACTTTATCAGGCGGCATGAAAAGACGAGTCATGATAGCCAAAGCTCTGTCCCATGAACCAAGAGTTTTATTTTTAGATGAACCCACTGCCGGCGTTGATGTGGAGCTTCGAAAAGGTATGTGGCAGCAAGTGCGTGAACTTAAAGAGACAGGGGTCACAATTATTTTAACAACTCATTACATTGAAGAGGCCGAAGAAATGGCTGACCGAGTTGGAGTCATTAGCTCTGGAAAAATTATTCTCATTGAAGAAAAAAACAAACTTATGAAAAAAATGAGCAATAAAGAGATTCGACTTAGCTTAACACCCCCCCTATCTGCAATTCCTTCCTCCCTCGCAAGTTATAACTTAAAAATTGAGGGCAATGATTTAATTTATAAATATGAGACAAGTGAATCACATAAAATATATAAACTCTTTGAACTTTTAAAGATTGAAAATATTGAAATTTCTGACTTACAAACTCATGAGAGTTCTTTGGAAGAAATTTTCGTGGAGTTAGTGAAAAAATGAATTTACGTGGTGTTCAATCAATTTATTTATTTGAAATGGCTCGAATGTGGCGAACATTAGGGCAAAGTATTGCCTCTCCTGTTATTGCCACATCGCTTTACTTTATTGTTTTTGGCTCAGCGATTGGCTCAAGAATGAAAGAAGTAGACGGTGTTGAATACGGAACCTTTATTGTTCCTGGCCTGATTATGCTTTCAGTACTCACTCAAAGTATTTCAAATGCTGCTTTTGGTATTTATTTTCCTAAGTTTACAGGTACTATTTTTGAAATACTCTCAGCTCCCCTATCTTATGTTGAAATCATTATGGGCTATGTGGGCGCTGCTGCCAGTAAAGCCATCATACTCGGCGTACTTATATTTATTACTGCCCACTTTTTTGTGGATGTATATGTTGAGCATCCCTTTTGGATGGTATTTTTTTTAGTACTCACTTCAATCACTTTTAGTTTGTTTGGGTTTTTAATTGGAATTTGGGCCAACAATTTTGAACAACTACAAATTGTTCCCTTACTAGTAATAACACCACTTACTTTTTTAGGTGGCAGCTTCTACTCAATAAGTATGCTTCCTCCATTTTGGCAAAAAGTATCTATGTTAAACCCAGTGGTTTATTTAATTAGTGGTTTTAGATGGAGTTTTTACGGAAAGTCTGATGTCAGCTTAGAAGTTAGCCTGTTAATTATAGGCTGTATATTATTAACATCAATCCTAGCAATAAGATGGGTCTTCAAATCAGGCTACAAACTAAAAAATTAGCCTGTAATAATTTTTTAAAATTGATATATTGATATAAGGATCATATACAAAAAAATTATTATTGGCCAAAGCCATATCGAGAATACACAAGATTCAATATCAATTTAAAAATAAGCTGAAATTAAAGTTTATACCAACTCCACTAAATAATTCCCTAAACTCTAAGCGTATTTAAATTGTAATGCGCGGAGTTCTCCCGCAGGGAGCTGTTTGAGCACATTATGATTTAAATACGCTTAGAGTTTAGGGAATTATTTAGTGGAGTGGTATAATATGATTAAAGGCAGCATCAACAGACCCTATTGAATTTTATGAAAAAATCGATCCCAGCGTATAGTATTAGGCTTACAAATTCGGCTTAAAATTGTGCTCTGGCAACTTAACCAAATATGGCTTGCTTCACCAATAAATAACTCTTTTGGTACTGGCCCCCAAAAGCGGCTGTCTAATGAGTTATCTCTGTTATCTCCCATAACAAATACATGCCCAGGAGGAACTAATGCTTCAAACTCACCATGATCCATAGAGCTTCTGAACATGCTTAAAAATGTATTTTTACCCATTGTTTGCTCATAAAATTCCATATCAGAGGCAACTGATTCTAAGTCTATATTATCAACTTTATAATAAGGACTATCTTGAGATTGAAGCTTATCAGATGCAAACTTAGTTCTAGTAATATCTTTACCATTCACACGAATTGCACCATCAGAACTCATTAGTATTTCATCACCTGGCAAACCAATGACTCGCTTAATCATAAAGTAACTGTCTTTAGGCTTTTTAAAAACAATAACATCACCACGTTCAGGCAATGAAATATCTGTTAACCAGCTTTGAGTAAAAGGGAGCCTCAATCCATAAGCCTATTTTTTAACTATAATATGATCGTGAACTAGCAATGAGGGAATCATACTCCCCGATGGAATAACAAACGGCTCAAAAGCAATCCACCGCGTACAAAGAATTAAAAATAATAAACCCCAAAAAGAAAAAAGGTTTTTAAGTAGCTCTTTCACTAATGCACACTATGTAAAAAGCGTTTTACACGTACGGTAAGTGGGTTACACAAAAAAGTGACCACAGGGAGAGTTTCATCACAGCTTAACCATACAAACATAGCACGACCAATTAGATTATCTCTAGGGACAAAAGTTTTATCTGGGCTCCATAGGCGACTATCTTTTGAGTTGTCTCTATTGTCTCCCATCACAAAATAACTATCTTGCGGCACTTGGTAAGGACCAAAAGTTCGCGCCGGACTATTTTTAATTAATAAAGTACTGTATTTTTGTTCACCTAATTGCTCTTGCCAATGGGCTAAATCTTTTTTACTTAAAAACTGAGGTAAGTCTTTATCACGCAACCAATTAAACTCATCTTTTAAGTCTGTAGGCTCCCCTCTTTGCACCAACTTATCGTTAATGTAAAGCTTTCCATTTTCGTAAAAAATTCGATCTCCAGGCACACCAACTACACGTTTAATATAGAATATTTTTTCATTTTCAGGATATTTAAAAACAATCACTTCACCGCGCTGCGGATCTCCAGATTTATACAGCCACTTTTCAGTAAAAGGAACTCTAACACCATAAACCATTTTATTTACAAAAATATGATCATTTACTAACAATGTCGGTAACATACTCCCTGACGGAATGACATAAGCTTCCATAAAAGCCCACCTAATTGTTAAAGCCACTAAAATCGCAATGGCATAAGAACCAACACCTTCAGTCCAATATTTTTTATTAAACATTTAATCCTCCACCTTAAGTATAGCCAAAAAAGCCTCCTGAGGCACGTCTACTCTTCCAATAGACTTCATACGCTTTTTACCTTCTTTTTGTCTTTCTAATAGTTTTCTTTTACGAGTAATATCACCGCCATAACACTTCGCTGTTACATCTTTTCTAAGTGCTCCTAGAGTCTCTCTAGAAATAATTTTTGCTCCAATAGCTGCTTGTAAATTAACTTGAAATTGCTGACGAGGAATTAACTCTTTTAGCTTTTTAGTTAACTGTCGCCCCTTAGATACGGCTTTATCTTTATGAACAATCACTGACAGTGCATCTACTGGCTCACTATTAATTAGTAGATCCATTTTTACTAACTTACCCGGCTCATAACCAATCACATCATACTCCATAGAAGCATAACCTTTTGATTTAGATTTTAATTTATCATAAAAATCCATCACCATTTCATTTAATGGAATTTTATATTCAATAATTACTTTAGAATCAGATATATAGTCCATTCTTTCTTGCTGACCTCTACGATCCTCACACAGTTTTAATAAACCACCAATATACTCAGAAGGAGTATGAATAGTTAACTTTGCATATGGCTCATTAATGGTTTCAATTTGTGATGGATCAGGGAGTTCAGATGGGTTTTCTAATTTAAACTTTTCACCATTTGTTTTAATGATTTCATAAACAACTGTTGGTGCTGTTGAAATTAAGTTTAAGTTAAACTCTCTCTCCAAACGCTCTCTGACAATTTCCATATGTAATAAGCCTAGAAACCCACACCTGTAACCAAAGCCGAGGGCAGCGGATTTTTCGGGCTCATAAGTTAAGCTAGCATCGTTTAAAACAAGCTTTTCCATGGCTTCTTTTAATAATTCATAATCAGAAGAAATTACTGGAAAAATTCCAGAAAAGACCATGGGAACCACTTTTTTAAAACCACCCAAAGACTCTGTGGCTTGCACTTTGCCATGCTTTTTAACATGAGTTAATGTATCACCAACATTTACATCACGAATATCTTTTATACCACAAATAATATAACCAACTTCACCTGCTTTTAACTCTTTTAAATCTTCTTCAAAAGGAGAATAAACTCCAAGCTTTAAAACATCATAATCTTTATCAGTTGATAAAAACTTAATGCGATCCCCTTTTTTTAAAGTTCCATCAACAACACGACATAAAACTACAACACCTTGATAAACATCAAACCAAGAATCAAAAATTAAAGCTCTTAGTGGAGCTTCGCGATCTGCTACAGGTGGTGGAACTAAATTAACCACAGCCTCAAGAATTTCTTTAATGCCTTTTTTTTCTTTAGCACTAGCTAAAATAGCATCACTAGCGTCTAAACCTATACTATCTTCAATCTGTTGCTTTACCCCTTCAGGGTCGGCAGCAGGCAAATCTATTTTATTAAGAACGGGAATAATTTCTAAGTCGTTGTCTAAAGCCAAGTAAACATTTGCTAAGGTTTGTGCTTCTACCCCCTGAGCAGCGTCAACAACTAGGATGGCACCTTCGCAGGCAGCTAGTGACCTTGAAACTTCATAAGAGAAATCTACATGTCCGGGAGTATCAATTAAATTAATTTGATACTCATTACCATCATCAGCTTTATAAATTAAACGCACAGTTTGCGCCTTAATTGTAATACCTCGCTCACGCTCAATATCCATATTATCTAAAAACTGATCTTTTTCTTCGCGCAAACTCAATGCCCCAGTTTGACGTAATAGTCCATCGGCCAAAGTAGATTTACCATGGTCAATATGAGCTATGATGGAAAAATTCCTGATGTATTCTGGCTTCATATGTTTTTTAGTGTAACCTTAAGAAAGAGTTTTAACTACATCTTTTAGCGCATCAATTTTATCAGTTGCTTCCCAAGTAAATTCAGCGCCAGATCGACCAAAATGGCCATAAGCTGCTGTTTGAGTAAATCTAGGGTCTAGTAACTTAAATTGGCTAATAATATCTGCAGGTTTTAGGCTCCAAATCTCTTTTACGGCTTGTGTAAGAAGCTCTCCACCAATTTTACTTGTACCATAATCTTCAATCATTAAGCTCACTGGGTCAGCTACACCTATAGCATAGGAAGCTTGCACCAAACATTTTTCGGCTAAACCAGCAGCTACAATATTTTTAGCTACGTGCCGACATGCATAAGCCGCCGATCGATCCACTTTTGAGGAGTCTTTACCTGAAAATGCACCACCACCGTGGGCTCCATGTCCACCATAGGTATCTACAATAATTTTGCGACCTGTTAAACCACAATCTCCGTTAGGGCCACCAATAATAAATTGGCCTGTTGGGTTAATAAAGTACTTTGTTTTATTGTCAATGAGATTGGATGGAATAGTTTTTTTAATT
>CALJPJ010000179.1 GCA_937980625.1 uncultured Bdellovibrionales bacterium | reverse complement strand
CGGATTTTTAATTTTATAAGTTATTTCAGCCCAGTCTTTTCGTTTATTATATTTAGGAGTGCTTGACTCTATATCAACAAAATAAAACTGTTTACTCTTTAAGTGATCATTAATATTGTTATTTATTTTTACCAATATTTTTTCAGTGAGTGGGTCTTTAAGATATTTTTTAACTTTTAACTGAAGAGATTTGTTTAAATTCTCATTGTCTGAAATAAAATTAATTTTTTTAATTCGACAAACTTTGTTTTCCTTAATATTGATATTTAGCTTAAAAGCCATTTCTTCTTGTGTGATTGCATCAACTGTAAATAAAGTATTTAAATAAGACTTATTAATATAAGCTTTTTTTAGACGCTTGATAGCTAGGCTAATCTCTTCTTTGGAAAAAGATGTATTAGCTACTAGCTTACTAATTTTAAGAAGTTCAGAGCTGCTAAAGGCCTTGTTGCCTGTAAATGAAATAGCTGATATTTTTTTGGCTGGTTTTGCTAAAAAGTGTATACTGCCACTATTTAAGATAGCTTTTACAAATTCGTAATTATTAGTTTCAGAAATCCGTGCAACAGCCATGTCCACAATAGAGTAGTCAGGTAGATCTAGGTTAAGAGTTGGAAATTGTTTTAAGATATACTTTTGATCTACCTCAGATACTCCCTCAAAGCTTGCAGCACGAGCATTTACAGTAAATAAAATTAAGCAAAAAATAAGCCTCATCTATCTATTTGAACTCAAGTTTGTATTCGAAATCAAGTCCTAAAGCTTCACTATCGTTATTATCGCTATTTGTGGTGTCAACACCTTCTTCTTGCACATATGAGCCTATGACGCCTAAGTTTCTGTTTAATTTATAAACAAGTTTAAAGGACTTTGTGGCCTTTTTTTCAACAGTTTGACTGGCTGTTGCTTCAAGCTTGCGGCCAAATTTTTTCTTTAAAGTCACTACAGGTATGGGTTTACTTTGATCATCATTGTAAGTGGATGAGATATCAAGCTCAATTCCAAGCTTATCATTCATACCTCTGGCAAGACCCAGTTTTTCCTTAATTATTGAGGATCCAGCGTCAAACATCAATTGTTCAGTTTGGTCTTGAGGACCACTTTCGTTATCAATATCTGTGGATGTATAGCCAAGCGCGACAAGGTTGATAATTTCACTCTCCGGTAGGCTAGGGCTACTTTGAAAATTAAATTTTGGCTCTTTCCCAGAGCCGAGTACAGATATACTTACATCATGGTCTTGAATTCTGCCTTCGGCATCGAGATAAAGAAAAGGGTTTGAAGGAGGTTGGTTTTCGTAGGTGAGATATCCAGTTTTAAGCTGGTATTCGTTGTTTCTAAACAGTATAGTTCCGCCATCATTCAGATTAACACGACCATTTAATATTGGTTTTTGAGGAGTATTAGTAATTTTCAACTGTCCTTCGAGATTGGTTTGTAGCTGAAATTGAGTTGTTAAAATTTTAGTAGGAATAGGCTTGTCTATATTGGCAACGATGTTTAGTTGTATTGCTTTTTCTTTTGCTGGTTGAGCATTTTTAGGGGCGAATTCACTAATTTTGAATTTAGTATTTTTTTCATTGTCTAAGTTTAAGACTTTATCAATTTTTCCTTTTTTAATATTAGTTTTTGCAGTTAATAAGTAAGGTAGTTTTTTGCCACTTAAACTTATGTCTCCATCTAAAAATAAGTTGACCCCATCAATAGATTTAAAATTACTATTAGTAAGACGACCCTTTAAGTTGAGCTTGGGCAAGTGTTTTGTAAATTCGACAACACCACTTGTTATAACTTTGCCGCCACCAAACTCGCCAGTTAGGGTATTTAAAAAAAGAGTTTTGTTTTTAACTGTGATCTCTGATTGAATATCGTTAATTGGCTGTGAGAGGCCAAAAAGTTTTAAAATAGAGTTTTGTATATAAATACTACCAAACATATTTATATTACTAAAAGGCCCTTTTATCCCCATTGAGATAGAGGTTTCTCCTTTAAACTCTTCCACAAAAGATGAAAATATTAGCCCCACTCCAAGGTCTAACTGACCTTTTATATTTAGATCAAGATTTTTAAAGCTCGAATTTTTTGATATAATATTTAAGTCAGTTCTTTGGCCTTTAAAATGAGTATTAAAATTACTAAAATTTCCTTCAGAAAAGTTAATTTTTAGTGGTTTTTCTAAATATACGGAGTAAGCCCCTCGCAGAATAAAAAAGCTGTTAATATCTAAAGTTCCTTGAGTTTGGCTAAAATCTTTATTTGGGATAGTTAAATCAGTACTTCCGTTAAAGTTAGTGAAGAGATTAAATTTTTTAAAGTGAGGAAAGATACCCTCTAAAATATGGCTAAAGTTCCAGTTTTTAGCTTGCATACTTATATGAGCATCACTTCTTTTGAACGGATATTTAATGTTGGCTGTAAATTGATTCTTATTTAATGAAATATTTGTGCGCACTGACTCTTTATCCAAAACAAGCTGAACCTTAGAGTCTTTATGGATTTTATCGCCAAGAGATGAGCTTTTAAGCGCACCATTAATTTTTAGTTTTGGATCTAAAATATGGCCACTTAACTGAGCATCGATTGCCATTTGACCGTCAATTTCTGTTTTGAGTGCACTAAAGTTTTCAGAGTTTTGTAACTGTAATGATGGAACCTTTCCTAAGAGGTTGAGTTGGCCATTAGGATTTAAGTCGCCACTTAAAGTAAGTGTACTGTCAGCTTTTTTGATGATAAAGTTATCGATCTTTACATGTCCTGTCCGAGCATTCATTTTTATAAATGCTTCGTCAAAACTTTCTTTATTAACAAATCCATAAGCAAACTTAGAGTTTAAGTCAAAATTTAATTTTGAAAGCTCTAGTGGGCCCCAAATTTGAATAGTAGCAGAACCAGAAGAGTCTAAGCTAAATGGAATAGGCACGTTATTCCTAATAGCAAATTGTACATCTTTTAATTCAAACTTAGGAATATTTGAATGGGTTCTAATTGTACCTTTGTTGATATTAACATTAACGTTAGATTTGTGAGAAGTTTCACCAATTATACCAATTATATTATCAAATTTTAATTTTCCTTTCATATAAGATACATCAGAAATAAAATTACCAAGCTCCCACTTTTTTAATTTACAATCCTTGCACTCTGCTATACTTGTTAAACTTGCAGTTTTAGAGTCTCCTTTCACTGTACCAACAATATCTATATGACCTTCTAAATTTAAGCCCACTAAATTAGCAATATCATTTTTGGCATCATTCACTTTTCCATCAAAATCTACAAAAAAACCATTTTGATAATCGACCAGTCCTTTTGCTTCTGCTAAGGATTCGTTAATACTAATTTGACCATCATAAGAGATTGATTTATGGCTGATTTCAACCAAAGCATTGGCTTTTGTATTTTCAATTTTAATAATATTTTTTTCTTTCTTTAGATTATCCAGTTGAAAACTGCCGTCTGTAACTTTTGTTTTACAGGATAATTTTATTTTTGGCCGCAGCTGTCCTTGGCAGTCAGCATTACCACTTGCAGCAAGCTCTAGCATTAGGTTATTTGATTTTTTAGATCTTAGTGTTGAGAGGAGATTGTACAGACTAAATTTTTTAATGTTAAGTTCAGCGGTTAATGGAACACGACCTGTTAACCCCAGACTTAATGAGCCTTTGTCAATATGTGCAATTTTATTTTTAATATAAAGTTGATCAATAACTAGGGTTTCATCTTTAATCTTGGCATTAAGGTTAACGTCACCAAGGTAATACTTACCAATTTTGAAATCATTAGTTTCTAATTTAAAGCTCGGCTTTTTAAAGCCAGTACTTGACTCATCGTAATTTATATCAAACTTAACTAAACCAAATGTTTTTAATGTTTTTGTTGAAGGGGCAAAAGCGTGAACAATTTCAATGGCCTCTTGGCTTAATAATTGTCCAGAAGTATTAATGTTAATTTTACGAAACTCATTGGCAAGCCAATTTCCAGAAATTTGCCCCACTAAATTTAAGTAAGAATTATCTGTATGTATAGCTTTGAAATTAGATATTAAAATTCTTTCATTTTCTGTTAAAAATTTTGTTTCTAGTGACAAGTGGAACTTTTTATTATTTTGACTCTCTTTTATTAAAAGTTGAGGGGTTTCTATGCTTGTAATGAGTGCATTTTTTAGATTTTCTACTGTCGCGCTAATTTCTGAAGCTTGAATTGATAATTTGAGAGGAGTTACCTTTAATAAAAGTTTTACTTTGTGCAAAGAAACTTTATCGACTGGTATATATTTGAGAAAATCAAAATCTGTAAACTTTTTTTTGTTGTTATTAGGCCTAAAGTTTTTAATTATAATATTAATGGTAGAGTCATTAATTTTAATATTATTAACTTTGATGTTTCCTTTGAACAAATTAAATGTGTCAATATTAAATTGGATATTTTTTACTTCAAATGGTGAAATATAATTTTTAGCTTTTTTAATTGGGGTTACTTTTAAGTGGTTGATATACAAACTCAGTGGTAACCAGTTTAAGCCAATGTTTTCGTTTTCTAAATCAAGTTGAATATATTCGTGAGTTTGTTTTTTTATTTCTTTAATAATAAATGGTTTGACCTTGGGGATGTAATATTTAGAGCTAAAGCCGAGTCCTGCGCTAATTAAAGGGAGTAAAATTGAAAGAACAATTAGCCAAGCCTTAGTCATGAAATTATTTTGTCCTTCCAGCTATGTAGTATTTCATAAGCAGATCTGTACTCTGGCCTGGCATTAACAATAGCTTGCATAAGATCCAAAGCTTCACCTTTACTACCAATGACCCATAGAGCTTGAGCTTTTTGATAAAGGCTCGCAAACTGTATATCAGGCCTGTTTTTGTATGTTTGGTATAGTCGATCTGCAAGATCGATACACTCAAAATAGCGCTTTGATAAAAATAGTAACTCTAATAAAAACCAATCCTTTTTAAGGCAATTAGGGGAGAGCTCAATAGACTTAAGAGCGAAGCTGTAGGCTTCAAGTTGATAAAATAGGATAGCAAAGTCAAAATAAACTCCACTTCCTTTGGTTGTACTCTCTTTGATCGTGTCAAAGATATTTTGACAAAAAATTATATCATCTTTAGAAAGGTCTGATTGTAAATAAGAGTTATAGTCTTCTTCATATGAAGTTTTTTTAGGTGATTTAAAAACATTAAGAGCGGCTTTTTTATCAACTCGTTCTATATGTGTTTTTAGCTCTTCATTATGAGGATCATATACTTTAAGAAGTTCTAAAACTTTAATCTCTTCTTCGACTAAGTCTTTCCCTTGGATAAAGTATAATTTGTCCCAAAGTAGTTTAATTTTTCTATTGGACTCATAGTTTAAACTGTCTTGATATTCACGGACTTTAAGGGCAAAGTTTTTATTCAATTTAATGTATTGAGGCGACATAGGTAATTTTTTAGAGTGGACACTTAAGTAGCTGATTAATTCACTAAACTCATCATCGGATAATTTTTCTCCCGCACATAAGAGTGTTGCCAAAAATACTTCCCACGGAAAAAATTTTTCTTTATTAGGCCACTCTCGTAAAGTGCGAAGTACTGCGCTTTTTTCGCCAGCATTGAGGGCAAAGTAAAGATGTGCAATTTTATCATTACGACTGAATGAGCTATCATGTATGTTGGTTAAGCAATCAGACACAATGCCAGCAACTGGTCTGTCATTCATTAGTAAAAATGAAATATCTATTTCACTTTTGTTTGGCAAAAAAAACCTCTCTAAACAAGTAAAATTAAGGTTTAATTATAGTGTATTTTCATTTAAAATTCATTAGGAATTTTAGATAATTACAGGGTCTAGGCTAGGAAAAAAGTACTCACTTTAAATAAGAAAAAAAGAGTGGACCTATAGGTTCACTCTTTCCATGTATTTCCCCTCTTCGGTATTCACTTTTAAAAGGTCACCTTCACTGATGTGTAGGGGCACGTGTACAATAAAGCCTGTTTCAAGAGTGGCTGGCTTAGTGGTATTAGATACTGTATTGCCTTTTAGTCCAGGGTCAGTTTGAGCAACTTTTAAGTTTACAGTCTTAGGCAATTCTATACCTACGGCGCGCTCGTTAAAAAAGCAGACTTTAACCTCCAGGTCCTCAATGATAAAATTTTTAGCATCACCTACAATACTTGGGTCCATATCCAGTTGTTCAAAGTTACTAGGGTTCATAAAGTGAAATCCATTGTCATCACTATATAAAAACTTCATATCTGAATATTCAACATCTGGGATTGGAAATTTTTCTCCAGATTTAAATGTTTTTTCTAGGTTATTTCCACTGATGAGGTGCTTTAATTTTGTTCTAGTTACGGAGTTACCTTTGCCTGGTTTATGGTGTTGAAAATCAACAATAGAATATGGTTCGCCATCTAATAACAACTTAAGTCCCCGTTTGAAATCACTTGTAGAATGCATTTTTTAATAACTCCTGTATTAGATTTAGTTTTTTCTATTTTTAATGTTTTTAAGTATGTTCTGTAATTGGTCAATACGTTCATTGTTGTATTTAGTATCTTTGTTTTTAATAATTTGGTCACCATTATAATCTGGTTTTTTTTCAATATTAGTATCAATTAACTGAAGTCGTTTAATAATTTCTGGATGATCACCGAAGTGATTTCTAGCGTCAGTTAAAACATTAAAAGATTTTTCAAACTCACTGCGGACTAAAAATGCATCAGCAAGAGAAAGAGCTCTTTCAAGAAGTCTATTTTGAGGTTTGTCTTCAGGATTAAAAGTGGAATAGTTTATTTTTTTAACTTTAAAGCTATCATTTTCAAACTCTTCAGCAGTTAGGCTTTCAAGTTTTTTAATTTTTTCTAGTGAAGCTTTATCTGTTGGTCTCAAAAATAAAACCATTTTGTAAGAGGCTAAAGCTTTTTTTACCTCTCTAGATTTTAAGTATGACTCAGCAAGCATTTTATGAGCTAAAATATTATTTTGATCAAGTTCGGTGGCTTTTAAAAAAGATTGGAGGGCTTTGCCTTCATCACCCATGTCTAATAAAACTCGACCTAACACAACGTGTCCACCAGAAAAGTTTTTATGAAATTTTAGTCCATTTTTTAAAATGGCAATGGCCTGATTAAACTGCCCTAGTTTTCTGTAGCCGTCAGCTAATGGAGCAAAAACCTTGGAATTTGGGTTTTTATTATACTCAGCTTGGTATTTTTCTATGGTTTCTACAGTTGATTGATCCATAAAATTATAGTCTCATGGCTTATATATGGTTTCAACCATTTCATTATAGGAAATATTAACTTGGCAATAATATTAGGAATAGATCCGGGTTCTAGATTTGCAGGGTTTGCAGTGATTAATCACTCAGACAGTCAATCCACATACATTGAAAGTGGAACAATTTGTGTTTCTAAGGAGTTAAGTTTTAGCTCTAAACTACTTTATTTAAGTCAAGAAATAGGTAAAGTTTTTGCTAGAAATAATATTTCTCAAGTTTCTATAGAAAAAGCATTTTTTGGCAAAAATGCCGATAGTGCCTTTAAAATAGGCCATGTGCGAGGAGTATGCCTTCTTTCTGCAGCTAGGCATGATTGTGAAGTTTTTGAATATGCAGCTAAGTATGCTAAAAAAGTAGTTACTGGTTCTGGAGCTAGTGGAAAAGATTCTGTACAAGCTTTTGTAAATCAATTTTTGAACTTACAAATTACAAGTTTTGATGAGTCAGATGCGTTGGCCTTGGCTTTGTGCCATGCTAGTGCCATTAGTATAAAAAGCAAATTAGATAAAAGTTTAAAATTAAGGATTTAAAATTATGATCGGTCATCTTCGAGGTAAACCTATTATTGCAGAAACATCAAATGAAGTTATAATTGACGTCAGGGGAGTTGGTTACAGCCTTTTATGTTCTGAAAATACAATCACAAGTATTAATGGACAAGCGAGTTGTTCAGTATGGGTTTACACTCATGTGCGTGAAGATAATATTCAGTTATTTGGCTTTTCTACGATGAATGAAAAAAAACTTTTTTTATCACTGTTAAAAGTAAATGGTGTTGGGCCTAAACTAGCTATTGGTGTCTTGTCTGCAATGGCTACTGATGAAATTATATCGCTTATTGATAATGGAGATGTAAAGGGTTTGGTCAAACTGCCTAAAGTTGGTAAAAAAACAGCTGAACAAATTATTTTAA
Source organism: uncultured Bdellovibrionales bacterium (assembly GCA_937980625.1). Classification (GTDB taxonomy): domain Bacteria; phylum Bdellovibrionota; class Bdellovibrionia; order Bdellovibrionales; family UBA1609; genus JAHDIR01. Next base: position 2,155 of record CALJPJ010000179.1, on the reverse strand, counting down.
GTTTAAAAGGAAAATTAGTTATTGATGAAGGTAGTAAACGTTATTTTTCTACAAAAAAGGATATTGTTTCTGCTCTTGTTAACCTTGGGTTTAGATTGGCAGACGTGGAGTTTGTTGTTGATAAGTTGAGTGATGATACAACAGTGCAAGATGGAGTTAGAGAGGCCTTAGCCTCATTGAGTCAGTAAGTCTGTATTGTTGCTTTAAAAGACTAAGATATATTTTGAACTACTAAGGAATTAAATTTTATATGGAAAGAATTATTGAGCCGAATATGAAGCCGCAAGAAGAAGAGCCAAGGTTTGAGAAAAGTCTTCGCCCTAAAAACTTTGATGACTTTCCCGGTCAAGATGCCTTGAAGAAAAAGTTAAATGTATTTGTTAAAGCTGCTGTTGGTAGAGAAGAGCCTTTAGATCATTGTTTATTTTCTGGCCCTCCTGGGCTTGGTAAAACTACATTATCACATATTTTAGCAAATGAGCTAAATGTAGACTTTAAGTCCTCATCGGGCCCAGCTTTAAATAAAAAAGGTGACCTAGCTGCAATCTTAACAGGGCTGAAGCCTCGTTCATTATTATTTATCGATGAAATACATAGGCTAAGTAAAGATGTTGAAGAGTATTTGTACAGTGCCATGGAAGACTATTACATTGACTTAATAACTGGTGAGGGATTAGGTGCTCGTTCTATGCGATTTCAATTGGCTCCGTTCACGCTTGTGGGGGCGACAACTAGAGCCGGGCTGTTAAAGCCTCCATTTAGAGACCGGTTTGGAATTATAGAGCGATTATCATTTTATAAAAAGCAAGATTTAAAAGAAATTTTATTACGCTCAGCAAAATTACTATCTGTTGATTTAGTTGATGATGGTGCAATAGAAATTGCTCGTCGTAGCCGTGGTACGCCAAGAATTGCGAACCGTTTGTTAAGGCGTGTACGAGATTATGCTGAAGTTAAAGGTAACGGTACAATAGATTTAGATATTGCTGAATATGCTTTGAATGAGTTGGAAGTGGATCGTTTGGGTTTAGATCAAATGGATCGTAAAATTTTATTAACTATAGGAGAAAAATTTTCTGGCGGTCCTGTAGGTATTGAAACTATATCGGCTAGTTTAAGTGAAGAGGCTGGAACAATTGAAGAAGTTTATGAGCCCTACTTAATACAAGAGGGTTTTATTCAAAAAACACCTCGTGGCCGTATAATTACACAGTTAGCTCGTAACCATTTAGAAATATAAGCAAGTCAGAGCTCTTTTTTAGTTAGGTGCATATCGCAAGCTCTTGAAACAAAAATGACTAAATTAAAGAGCTTTCTACTTTAGTAATTTGTTGTGTTATATCATTCAATTAAAATTTGAAATTGTTTTTCCAGTAATTACTCCCTGTAGTAATGAAACTATTCGATCGAACACATCCAACGATATAGGAATTATCACTAATATGTATATGAGCCATGTTGCGTAGGTATACGCTTTTATTTGTAAATGGAGTCATTTAACAGTTTTTGTGCTTCTATTCTGCTTACAGTCTAATGTTGGATATTTAGTTAATGTAATAAATGTATATTTTTCAAATAGTTTCTATTTAGTCTGTAGATAGCATATAGTCCTAGAATTCAAAAAATCATAAAAAAATGGATATTTTAGGAGAATGAAATGAAAATTATAATATTTGTGTTGTTATGTATATTATCTGTACCAGCTTTTTCGCAAAGCTTAAATGTATGCCCTCTACCTGAAGTGAATGATCAGCAAAAAGGCTTTCAGTTTCCTTATATAGCTAGCGATTATCAAGCCGTTACAGTTTTTCTAACAGTTAACAAATCTAAATTAGAAGATGTATTTAAGGGAACAGCTTTTACAATTGCTCCATCTCCATTCGGACCAGATTCTGCTATTATACTTTTAATTTTTTCTGATGTTCAAAGTTGGTCTTTTCCGGTTAGTGACTCATATCAAGAGTTTAATGTTATCATCCCAGCTACAAACAACATTGGTAAAACAGTATATATTAATGCGAGTGCTGAACTAAAAGATAACTTAGGAGTCGCTATTCAGGCCGGGAGAGATTATTATGGTTTTCCCAAAAAATATAATAACGATATTAGTTTTGAGTATGGAAGTGCTGGTGGGGTAAAAATCAGTGTGGGTTAT
>CALJPJ010000178.1 GCA_937980625.1 uncultured Bdellovibrionales bacterium | reverse complement strand
CTCTCCCTTATTTGTTATTATAATTTTTGTTATTCAAGACACTCTAATTACAAGTCTTGTACCAACTTTTTTTAAAGTTCTAATTTTTTAATAAAACATTTATTAATCAAATAAAACAATAACTTAGCTATTTTTAAATATTTTTTATATAGATACTTACTGACACCAAACACTGCTTGCTTTCTAAGCTAGTATCAACATGACTCTTAGTTCTAGGTGACAAAATGACTATTTAATATTTTTACAGATGGACCTTCATGTAATTTTTATTTGTGTTTCTTTAAGTTAGTTTGTAATTGTGCATCACGTTACTTTGAAAGTTATAAATAGAAACAAGCTGCACATTTTTTTACAATAATTTAAGCTTTAGGTTAAAATATAACGGCCTACAGACATGAGTAAGAACTTTGTAAGCCCTTTACAATTGATAGTGCATATTTATTATAGACTTTAGAGATTTTTAAACCCAACTCATCTTTCACTTTAGTTGTTCTATAAGATATTCGGCCTTCTTTTTTGCCTGTAATTTTTAGATTAAAAGAAGGAAACTTCAGCTCTTCTTCAACCCCATTTTTAATTAGAGTAAAGTATGCTCTTGGGGCTTCATCATTTTTTAGCTCAGTTTGTATATTTTGCCCCAACCCAAGGCTGTCCATAAAAAAACCTTCAATTAAAATGGCCTCTGTTTCTGAGTTTCCAGAACGCATCTCCCAAAGAACTGGTGATGTTCTTGTTCTGTACGTAATTTGCTCATTACCAATCTTTTCTTGTATAAAGCTATAGTTTGGTAAATCTTTTTCACCGGCTTTAAACATTTGCGGGTATAAATAAGTATTATTCGATAAATTTTCAATTTTAAATTTACTTTGCTGGCTATCCAAAAAATAAGGCCCCATTTGTGTAACCAAAGACTTATAAATATTTTTAGCCAAACTTTTAGACGCAGATCTTATTTTTCTGTAAATTACATAAGGAAATTCGGTCATTCTATTTGTGTCGCTGGCATAATCAGGAGCATCTGCATGAATTGACACAACAACACTCTTACTTGTTTGTCCAGTTTTAGAAAACAGCTTATTAATATGAGCTAAGCGTCGATTAGTTGCTTTTGCTATTATTTTATTGCCTTCAGTAAGAGGAGTCCCAAGTAAAAATTCACCATAGTTTTTTTCACCAGGATAATAACTAAAATACACTTGGTCGTTTTTCACTCCCGTTTTCTCTTTTCTTTCGTATGAAAAACATTTTTTAAGATAGTGTTTAACTAATGTCGCCACCACCATATTTAAATAGCCTTCATGGATTTCATCATGGCGACCATTTCTAGCGGAATCTAAACTGAGGCTATGACCTGGGTCTAAAAGTAAGTTTACTTTTTTATTATTAGCGCTATGAAAACAAAAATTTCTTTTATTAATATTACTTGGACACTTATAATTTGGTAATTCAACTTGTAATGTCATTTTATCACTCAAAACAAATTGATCTGTCATGTACTCAGCTGTGTCATTATCAACTGGAATTTCTACATCAGAAACATCATTTACATCGTCCCCACCATTCACCTTATTTTTTTTATCTGTATTTTCCCCACAAGATATGATTACAAGGGCTAATAACGCTATAAAAGTTAATCTATTTAAGTGTCTCATACTTAAATTTTATGTGTTTTCTTAAAATAGGTAATCGGAAAAAGATATAAATAAACTTAGGTCTCAAGCTAAAAGACCTGACTATATTGGTCTTAAGCCAGGCCGCCAAAATTTGAGCAAATTCTTTTTGCACATACAGGACTTTAGCTCAGTGGTGTATCCCTGCAGACTCAAACTAAAAAAATTCAATATTTTATTATTAAGTTTAACATTTAAAATGTAACATCAGTTTACAAGAAGTATAAAACTTAAAAATCACTCCAGTTCAGTACTATTGAAAACCTGGAATCCAAGATATGTAGCAGTCGGTATCGGAACCATTTTGTACAGCTAAAAAAGTATAAACTGTCCTTGCCCCTGCATCAGTAAAATCGTTTGCTGGAGAGTAATAACTATTATCACAGTTTGTGAATGTATACATTCTACTTGTAGTATCAGTAATTACTAATGAATAGGAACCACCGTGAACCATATTATTTAAGGTCACAGCTGACCCACCAGGAGTATTTAAAACTTGCATATTACCGTTACTAAAATCTACTACCGAACCAGCCTGATCATGCTGTAACGACACAATCTGCCCGCTAACAGAAAGCTTAGTGTTTGAATCTGGTGCTGTGCCTATACCAACCGTGCCATTGTCAACTCGTACGTTGCCATCAACATGAAGTTTTTCACTAGGGTTTTGAAGTCCAATTCCAAAGTCACCACTATCAAAATAAGAATCTCCATTAGTATCAAGCATAACAACTTCAGCATTAGACTCATCAAAAAGAGATAATTGAGCATCACCAGTTGTTCTTTCTATAACTTTAAATAGTTCACTCCCGTCACTCGCCTCAGCAGAAATCAACCTTGTATCAAGTCCTGATGATTTTACTTTCAGTCTACTATTTAAACCAGTCATACCAATGCCTACATTCCCACTATTATCAACACTAATACCTTCATTTCCACCGTCATTACTTAACCAATTGCCACCCAAACGAATATTGCCAGTCATAGTACTAGTTCCATCCAGCTCTAAAGCAGCACTACTCATTCCACCTAAATAACCCCACTGGGCAGTACTAATTGTTGTAGCATTTATATTTTCTAATTGGTTCATTTCTGTATTATCTAATGAACTACTTCCCAATAAACTCCATTGCCCATTAGTAATGGTTACTGAGTCAATATTTTCTAACTGATCAATCTCTACCGTTGTTAAACCTGATACTTTTGGATCTAACTCTGTTGTGATTGGTGCACCACTTAACGCTCCTAAATAACCCCATTGAGCATTACTAATTGTTACACTGTTTATATTTTCTAATTGATTCATCTCTGTATTATCTAATGAGCTATTACCTAATAAACTCCATTGTGTGTTACTAATTGTTACAGTTTGAATGTTCTCTAATTGATCTATTTCTGCTCCCGTCAAATCTGATGTATTAATGTTTACAGTTGCTGACGCTGTTAAGCGACCTTGAGCATCTACAGTATAAGTAGCAACTTGAGTTGCAGATCCATAAGATCCTGCTGTAACAGATGTGTCTTCTAGGTTTACAGTTACTGACCCACTACTTCCACCACCAGTTAAACCAACCCCGGCTGTCACTCCAGTAATGTCACCAGCACCAGAACCGGCACTAAACACCTGCCAACCAGTAGCTGTACCATCACAAAACTCAACATCAAAAGTTGCAGCGTTATAACGAATCATTCCAGCAGGAGCTGAGGCATTACAAACTTCAGAGCCATTGCCCAGTTTTAAGGTTCCATTTACATCTAGCTTTGTTTCCGGGGCCGTGTCACTGATACCAACGTTACCACTATTATTATTAATAGTTAATCTTTCATATGAATTTCTAAAAGCTGTGTTAGTTACACCGGCAGTTAAATCATCATCCGGCCCGACAACTATACCAAAATCAGCACTTCTTTGTAAAATACCGGCAAAACTATTTGCACTTCCGGTACTATCTTTTTTCCATAAATCATTAACATCGTCCCACCAAACATTATTATTCCGTGACATCAAAATTGAATTTCGTAAGTTTCCGTTAGCTCCCTCATTTAAAGCTGAGTCAAAAGTCATACCACCTGTACCATTATGAATAATAACATCACCAGCTACATCTAAACTAGCGTCTGGAGTCGTGTCATTAATACCAATGTTACCACCGCTATCAACGGTCATTCGAGTTGTGCCATTACTCTGAAGTCTAAAGTCATAATTATCATTTGTTCCAATTGTTATTATAGAGGATTTTGTATTGCCACCGTCTTTGATGTAATCTTCATTGCTACCAACCGCTGAAACAAGTTCCGATACACTCACTTCTCTAAGAGCACCAGCAGAGGTGTCGCGAAGTAATAAGGTATCATCAACAGCGGGTGTTGCGCCTAAATCAGC
>CALJPJ010000177.1 GCA_937980625.1 uncultured Bdellovibrionales bacterium | reverse complement strand
ATAATAAGCTGGTATATCTCAATAAGCTAACCAAATTACTATTTATTTTTAAATGAAAACTCACTACTTAATGTATAATTTAAGTTTTTATTTTCTTTGTTAATTTTAGAATAGCGCCAGTCTAACTTGCCCACCTTCCAGTCTCCCTCAGTATTTGGACCAACTTCCATTTTAAGAGCTATTCCATGCTGATAATGATTAACACTTAAGCCCGTCACACTATCACCCAATGAGTAAGCAAGAATTTTGCCATTTTCATTTGTAACAGGGGCCGGCATATGAGAGTGATGGCCAATAATTCCATCCCATTTTTTAAGATAATATTTAGCCTCATCTATAAAATCTGGCCGAGGATATAGTTCAAGCTCATAGCCCCAATGAGGATACAACAAATTAAACTTAGCTTTTGGGTTATAGTGCTTATCTGAATGCTCTAGAAAAGACAAATACCCATGCGCTTGGTTACTCCACTTAGTTGCTGCGACAATATTTATAGCGTTATCTAGAATAATCCCCGGATCTTCTCGTTCACCAATAACCATAAACCCCATAGACCTAAGACGCTCTATGGTTTTTAAGTAATTAGAATAACCGCCATCTGCAGAGTGATTATTTGCAAATGACAAAACTATTTTATTTGCCGGCAAAAACTCCTGAAGTTTTAATAAAATATCTTCTTTATTATGAACAAGTTTAAATGTGACCCACTTGTTTGCTTTAAATAAAACACCTTCAAAGTTACAAATTAAATAATCTATATCTGAAAAAAATAATTTTGCTTCATCAGAGATTATCCAATTAGCATTTAACAATGGCATTAAGTCACCAAGAAAACCTAACTTAACCTTAGGATCAATAATATTTAGTGTACTACTTTGAGGAATATAACTTGTTAAGTTTTTATACTTCGAAGATGGAGAGGTTAAATTATGTTTCACACAAATTAAAAAGTCTTTCAGTGAATATGGCATTGAAAAACTACCAATACCCCATTCTCGCTTCCAATTTACATCATCTCTATATGCTAATGGATTTTTTTTTGATTTCCATTCATGTAACAGCTTAAGTGGAAATAGTAAATAATAGGGAAGACTGGTAATTACAGACGGAAAAATTGTTTTAAATATCTCCGGAGTACCCATTAAATAATGAACACCCAACATCAATGATAAATTAATTAACCCTGGAATAATATTACTCGCAAAATATTTATAAATCGCTTTGCTTGGTAGTGAAAAGAAAAACTCCATCATCATCGTAGAAATACATGTCATGACAAAACAAAATATTCCATGAGAGAGTGCAGCTTTTATAATCACACCTGTTTCATATCCCCAATGACTAACAACAGCGATTGCTCCATATAAAACTGCTGCAGCACAGCCATATAGTACTCCTCGCTTTAATTTTGAATGCATTTCCATACTCCCTTCAAACTTATAAAAATGAAGAATAAAGTAAACATTGTATAAAAATAAGTTGATTGTTATTTTTTAAAAAAATAACAATTTTAAATACTTAAACAGTCGGCAGATGCATTTTTATACAAAAAAAGAATACCTCATGTATTAGTTCCAACAACTATCAGAAGTATTACCACCATTTTTTTGCATTAGAAGTAGCATTATAATCATATGAAGAAGCTAGACATAGATGGAAACTAAAATAATGAGTTAAAACGCCATCACACTCTTAAAAACTAAAATGAAATTTCTATCAGACTTATAAATACAAAGGTCTAATCAAATTGATTTACATTAATTTGTAAGATACTTTATTAACATAATTGACTATTTTATACGGAGTCTAACATGGAAGTAACTAACCCATTTATCATAAAAAATGAAACCTCGCGCTATGATCTGTATCGACCCAAATATCATTATTTACCTTTTGAGCAAATCAATAAATTTATTGGGAACAAGTTTACCAGCTCGCTAGATGTTGCCTGTGGTACTGGCCATTCTACAATTGCTCTTAATCTAATTTCTAAAAAAGTAACTGGCTGTGACCTATCAGACGAAATGCTAAAGCAAGCTAGATTAAGCTCGTCTATTCGCTTTATAAAAGCAGATGCCAATAATTTACCGTTTGAACCTAGTATTTTTGACTTTCTAAATATTTCAATGGGGTTTCACTGGGTGGATCAAAAAAAATTTTTAAGTGAAGCATCTAGAGTGTTATCATCTGGTGGCTATTTAAATATTGATAGCTACGGATTTAATGGGGTAATTTCTGAAGACTCTTCAAAGCAAACTCTACACAAGAAGCTGTTTGACTCTCGACTACCACAAGCAAGTAAGCGCTCATCTTACCCAACCAATGATTTAATAAATGATACAGATTTTGAACTCGTTAAAGAGATAAAGTATAGCCATACTCTTAGCTTAAATGCTGATAATTTTATTAACTTGATTAAAACTTGGAGTAATTATCAAATTCAAGATCAAAAAAATAAAAATATAACTTCAAAAAAAATGATTGAAACTTACAATGAAATTTTTAAAGGAAAAAACTTACCTCTAACTTTTAGAGGCAAGTCTATACTATACCAAAAAAAATTATCATAATATAATTTTAAGGAGTTTTTGTGCCCCATATTACTGTTGAACATACCAAAGACATAAGTACTTTAATTGATTTAAACAAGCTTAACACTGACCTTCATACTAGTTTGTCAAAACAAGAAACTGTGTCGTTGGCCTCAATTAAAACGCGATCAGTTGCCGTGGACAATGTTATCATTGGCAATGGGGAAACAAATAACTTTATGCACATTAATGTAATGCTATTAAAAGGTCGAAAAAAAGACTTAAAAGAAAAAATGGCTAAGGATTTATTTGATGTGGCAAATAATTATTTACAGAATATTTCCTGCTTATTGTCCGTTAATATCGCCGACTTAGGAACTTATCAAAAATGATTTATATTTTATAGCTATAGGTTACTAGTAATTTAATACTTCATCATGCATATCAGTGCCATTTATTAATAAAAAATTATCTTCAAGCAATAAGCTCGGTTTATACCTATGATTCGCTGAGTGATTTATCCAATCAATTTTAAGCTTATTGTTAACTTGTAATTGTTTAATTTTTTTAAACTCTGTAGCTGGCTCAACAAAAAGCCAATGCAAGAAATTATTATTTCAATAGCTTTGTATAGTTACTCACAGCTTTTAAAATTGTATTGGCCATTACAGTTGTGTATGGTGTTTCTTGTAAAGCTCTTGAGTCATGACGATTACTTAAAACTACGACCTTAATTTTTAAATCTGGAATAACAGCAATATGGCTTAAAAAACCATACTCCATTCCATCATGCCAAACTAGCTTGTTACCATCCAAATTATCAACATAAACACCAAGCCCATACCTATTTTCTGTCCAAGCTAGCTTAATATAGGGAGTTAACATTTCTTCTCGTAATGTTTTTGATAAAATTTTAGAATCTTTAGCTGTTAAGTCATTTAACCAAATCATTAAATCCGAAACATCAGAATACAAACTATGAGAACCAATAAATGAAGTGGCATCCAAACAGCACCTTTTATGTAGCCTAGTCTCATCATCAGGATAGTTATAACCATCAGACATAAAATCTATATGAAACATTCGATGAAACTGTCCTGTAGACTTCATACCTAAAGGTTTAAATATATTTTCTTTTAAAAAGTCATGAAAATTTTGCTTACTAAGCTTTTCAACTAAATAAGCTAAAAGCATATAACCAAAATTGGAATAAACACCATCTTCTATAGCATCCACAACAGAGAAAACATTATGGTGATTTAGCATATTAGTAATACTTAAAGATAAAATTGGAGTATAGGCCTCCGGCGAAGAATAAGGCGTGTGTCGAATGTCACGAGTTAAGCGTGCCGAATGAGTTAATAACTGCCTAATTGTAAACTTATCCCAGTTCGCTTCTGACTCTTTGTTTTTACCCTGCCAAGGAATATAATCACTATACTTATCATCTAAGCTAATAGCTCCAGACTGAACTAACAATAAAATTGCGGCTGCTGTAAATTGCTTACTAACTGAAGCAATCATAAAACGTGATTTCTTAGTATGGTCGACAATAAATGCCTGGTTAGCTACTCCATGGCTACCTGAATAAACAATCTGGTCACTGACCTGAACTTCAACATTACCATGAAACTCATGTGAACTTTGATACTCATTTACTATTTTTTTAATTTCTTTAGTTATATCAGAGCCTTGAGCATATATTGATAATATGTTTAAAAAAATAATTACTAATAGATTAATTCTAAGCATATTTATTACTCCCTATTACACCAATGTACTTTTTATAAATGTATATGTGAATAAAAGGCTGGAATATTGTAAATACAACATTGTTAAAGTAACTTTTTTATTTTATACAAATACTTCAACCATGAAATACTAATAAGAGGCAAAAATTGGCGCATTGTAAAAGTGAAGAAATTCAAGACCTAAAACAAATTCTCCTCGAGATTCAGTCTTGGGATAAAATAAAAGAAAAAGGATTTGGTAAATTATACTTTAAATCAAAAGGTTTTTTACATTTTCACTCTAAAGACAACAGACGTTGGGCTGATGTTCGTGATGGTATTAATTGGGGAGAAGAAATTGATATTCCGCATAAAGCAAATCAAGCCCAAAAGAAAGCGTTTACCAAAGAAGTTAAGAGAAGATATTTGAACTGCCTAAATGCATAATTATTTTTGACAACAAGTAATTTTTTATTTTTTATCTAATAGATAAAAACAAATAATTTCAGAATCCTAAGGCCCTTCCTAACATATAGTGATTTTAATAAATAAAATTCGTTATCCAGATATTACTTGCACTGAAGAAATGAGTGGATTTACATTTGAATTCAATAGCTCCACTCAAAATTATATTTAAAATTTATCAAATGAAATTATATTTTTACGCCTTGGTTTTCTTGCCCAGTTGCCTTCAGAGGCTAAAGGACCCATTGACAGTAATAAAGTCACTACATAATTATCTGGTACTTTTAATATTTTAGCGACTTCTATAGGGTCAAAACCTATCATTGGACCAGAGCCGTAACCCTTTTCTTGCCCAGCAAGCATCAAAGACATTGCTAGATATGAGGCGCTTCGCAAAGCTTCATCACGAGCTAATTGTGGCTTACCGTCGTAAAAGGGTGAGGCATTATCTTCAAACCACTTTTTGATATCAGGACCAACTACACCAGCATTAGTCGCCAAATCCATAGATTCTGGTAGTGCTTCAACAACATTCGTATTACCTAGTACAGCAAATAAAACCGCAGAATCAGTTACTTTAGCTTGATCCCAAGCTACTGCTCTTAACTGTTTACGCACATCTGGGTCGGTAATAGCAATCACATGCCAGTTTTGAGTGTTAAAGCTCGAAGGTGCTTCAGAGGCAAGCTCAACAAGCTCTGTAATTTGTTCTCGACTAAGTTCAGCCTTTGTATCGAACATATTGGCAGATAACCTAGATTTTAATGCTTCAGAAACTTTCACTCAATAACTCCCAGTTAATTTTTAATAAACAAAATCCTACAGAAAAAAAATAAAAATTCAATACTAATATTTAATACACAATTAAATGGCTAGGAGCACAAATAAAATTAATTTTTTATAAACCACCCTAATTTAATACTTTAAACAGTTTCCCACTATCTGTTGAAAAATATAAGTAACCATCTGGGCTAGTGTCTACGTGACGGATTCGCTCATCTAATTTAGTAAATAACTTTTCTTCACTAACAACTTTTTGGTTTTTTAGAACTAATCGCCTAAGATGCCTAGATGATAAGTTTGCTATAAATAGATTATTTTTCCACTTTTTAATTTTATTGCCAGTATAAAATCCCATTCCAGATGGTGAAATACTTGGCACCCAATAGAACACAGGCTGCTCCATACCGGTTTTCTTTTTTTGGCCAATTTTAAGGCCATAATACTCTTTACCATATGTTATAATTGGCCAACCATAATTTTTTTTAGGTGAAATTAAATTTAGCTCATCTCCACCTCTTGGACCAAACTCAACACTAAATAATTTTTTACTAACCGGATCAAAATCAAGCCCTTGCGAATTTCTATGACCATAACTCCATATCTCATCAAGGACTTTTTGGTTTTTAACATAAGGGTTATCTACGGGGATTGAGCCATCTAAATTGAGACGAAGTAACTTTCCATTATGGTAAGATAAATCTTGCGCATACTTACGCTCCCCTCTATCTCCAATAGTAATAAATAGCTTATCGCCATTAAAAGCCAAACGTGAGCCAAAATGTCTTCCGCCACTCCCCTTTACTTTAGCCCTAAAAATTGTTTTTAAATTTGCAATTTTATTATTTTTAAACTCTCCACGAGCCAAAGATGTTGTAACTGAGCCTTTCAGCTTTTCGCTAAATGTAATGTACACATAAGATATATCGTCTATAACTTTAAATTTAATATCCAATAACCCACCTTGACCAGTCACTTTCACCTTCGGACCATTAAGTTTGGATTTTTTATTAGTTTTTAAATTAAAATAAAATATAGATCCCGACTTTTCAGTAACCAATAACTCATTTGGAGATATAAAATCAAACCCCCAAGCCACACCACCTACTTTAGTAACCAATTTTACTTTTGGCTTACTAATATCAGCTATTGATACTGCTGCCTGTAATATAGCTACACAAAATAGAAATAATCGAATCATCAACTTAACTCCTTTCAATAAAATATAAACACCTTATTATTTTAAATAAAAAGTAATTGTAGTTACAACTCGCACTTTTTTATCAATCTTTTTACTATCTGAGTAATCACTCCCAATATCAGTAATTGAAATATTACCTTGGCGTGCAGACTTAATTTTCCCAACTTCAACTCCAGCGTTTTTGGCAAATTCAGCCGCCGAAGCTCTAGCATTTTGCGTTGCTTCCTTTAATAAATCTGGCTTTATTTTATTTAGATTTGTAAACTTATAACTGGGAGCATGGCTCGTTAAGTTGAACCCCTTAGTTATTAAAATATTCATCTTTTTCCTAACCTCTTTAATTTTACCAACTTTTTCTGTTTCAACATTAACATTTGCAGTCAAAACATACTTTCTTTCCACCAAAACTTGTTTGTCATCTCGAAACTCTCTTACGCTATTATTAATAATGCCAACTTCAATTTCTTCTTTAGATAACCCGTTACTTAATAATATATCTTCAACTTGTTTAAGCTCGCTATTAATTTTTTGATACAATTCAGGAATTTTTAATTTATCTGACCCCATAACTGACAAAGATAAACGCCAGCTTGAACTATTAGCCTTCACTTGAACTTCCGCTAACCCCTTAACCTGGGCTGTATTAATTGCCATTTTTGCATTGTACATTGTTTGACTAATAAAATAGCCCATACATGACAAGCCCAAAGCAGTAAGTAAACCTAAAATTATAATTGAAATATTATTAGTTTTCATATTTTTTATCCATATTGTTTTACATTCACGTCTTACTGTGAATATATATCAGTTAAGCTAAAATGGTCAAAAGAATGCTCTGTATTTTCTTGATAAACCAGGAAGTTAATATGACATTAAGTGAAGTTGAACAAGAGTATTTCAATAATTTTTTATCCACTCAAAGTGAATCTTATTTAGTAAATTCAATTACAGCTGGTATTGCCGGAAACAACGAAATTGCCGACGAATTGTTAAACTTATACTTAAGCGGAAAAAAAACAGCAGGGAGCGGCCTTGTAAAAGATTACACCAATGCCAACGAACCTTTACCTCAGGTTAATGATCACTGGATAATACTTAACAGCAACAAAGTGCCTAAGTGCATTGTAAAAGTAATTGCGGTTAAGTCTTATCAATTTCAAGAAGTCCCAGAAGAGGTGGCAATAGCTGAGGGGGAAGGTGATTTATCACTAAAATATTGGAGAGAAGCACATAAAGATTTTTTTACTCCTTTTTTAGAACAGCTTGAAATAAACGATCTTAATACTGCTGAAGTTGTTTGTGAATTTTTTGAATTGGTTTATAAGTAGAAAATAACTTTCTATTTACAGGGGTTGTTTTTACTTTAGCTTTATAAAACAAAAATAAATATTTAGTTTAATATATGGGTCATTTAAACACTTTACTAAAACAAGCCAACCGCATTTCTATAATTGGCTACAGTAGAATTGGCAAAGCTAATATATCTTGTTATTTTGCCAATAAGTTAAGTTGACCTTGCTATCATAGGACAATTTATTGTGGAAAGCTAACTGAACACCAGATACCATTCAGGAATATGATTTCATTGATAGAGTAGTTTATATACATAGTAAAGCTCATATTAAAAAATATCTTGACCTAAACCCCTAAAATATCAACTAAAATTAAAAATCTAACTAAATATGTAAATTACTCATCTATATGTAATTGTTTCTAGCCTTATTGATAAAATCAATTCGAAGCTATAAGTTTAGCTAAATCCATAAATACAATTGAGGTTTTCCATGATCAAAATTACTTTAATAATATTACTCGCATTTGCTGCCGTTAGTTGTTCCGATGACGATAAAGATAATAGCTTCACAAACTATAAAAGTGGTGATTGTGGCTCTGATATAGTCACTGACTATAACGCTATGTCGCGTGACTGCAGATTAAGTGGGTCAACTAGCAGCTGTAATGATTCAATAGATACTTTCTTAAATAAATACCCAGGAATTAATTGTCGCGCAGAAAACCGTAGCCCTGGAGTTGCCTATGGCGCCGTAGTTTTCATTACTGAAGGCTTTGTTAGGTCAAACTTTTCCAATATGAACCCAGCAGCTTCAGGATCTTACCCACACCCTAAAAAAACTTATTCGGTTAATTATAAATATGGCAGCACCTGTAGCCCCTCAGTAATTAGCAACTATAATTCAATGATTGTTATGCAGTGTCAGCCAATAAGTCGTAGTAAAAAAATAAGTATTGAGGAGGTGAAGAATTGCTCGGCAGGTCTTGGACGCTTCCTTAATGAATATGAACAAATTTTTTGTTCCTTTAGATCTGCTGCTAATAAAGGCTTTACAAAATACCTAAAAGAGTCTGAACTTAAAGAGCACAAAATAGTTATGGACAATTTAGTTTCAAGCTTATTACTTGAACAAGATTTAGAAGGCCTAATTTCTGAAGATGACAATATTAACTCTGAGGTTTCTTACTAAAATACTGGAGGGGCGTATTAACTATATATCTTGTCACTTAAATGCCCTTTTCTAATTATCGTCTGATAGTAATTTCAAGAAAGTCAGGAACTGAGTTCTCCTGAGTCGGTCTAGGAGCCATAACTGTTTCAAGCCCTACCACACCTTCAAGAGCAGTGATTTTCACATCGCTATTCTCAACTCTGTGACTCTTGTTGGGTGACCATGCATAGCCTTCCATATGCTCAAATTTTCCATCAAATACATCTGCCCAAGTGTCTGCTTTAACAGCAACAATCATTACAGCTGAAGTTGGCAAAAAAGCTTCTGTTGCTCCTGTTAGCTTTTTAAATAAAGCCAAAGTTGTTTTACCATGCCCCCAAAAAAAGCATGAGAAATTCCCGAAGCCTCAACTGCAGTTAACCTAGCTTCCATCTCTTTAGGTACATCAACATAATATAAGCCTTCTTCAAAGCTTTTAATTTTTACTTTATCCCCAAGCAATTTTATTGTATATCCAGCAGTCTTTTTAACCCTTTTAGCAAAAGAACCCCACATACCTACATCTCTTAATTTCATTTCAGCAAATATTTCGGCTAATTCCTTGGCCGCTTTTTTTCCTTTTTTAGCTAATGGCCTTTCAATATCTAACTTTACTTTCTCAGGGTCCACCTCCCTTTCGGCCGCAGTAAACTTATTTACAGCTGAAGCCTTGCCATGACGACCCAAAACTAAAACTTTATAATCTGGATCTATAAGTCGTGAGTTAATCTGGGCAAGCTTAGGAAATTTGGTAGTATCTGAGCAACTACTGGCAAATACAAGTTGCGAAGAATGAGCCAAACAAAAAATTAATGAAATTGACAATAAAGTTTTGAGCATACGTGAGTCCTATTAAATTTTATTCATTTAGATGCAAAATTATTACCAATTTACAGTCTGTCTCAATTAGGTTATTTTTAGCCATTCTAGTTACCCATAATCAAATTAAAAGGTTGTAAAATAAATTGTTTAATCCGCATTTACTAATGAAATAACAGCTCATTGAATATAGCTGCCTAATTCATTCACGCTTATGACAATAATTGTCACGCAACTCCTCGCTTGATAAAAGAAAATGATTTTTTATCATACTGATGCACCACTAATACTAATTAATTAATCCAGTTAAATTAATTTGTTAACAATCCTCTTTTGAATTATTCTCTATCAACGATTTATAAATCTAAGCTATGTCTCAGCAATATTCTTTAGTGCCTGAGTCATAAAAAATGATAGTTAATTTATTAGGAGCTAGACATGAGTAAGACTTATGTACCACCAAAAGTTTGGAACTATGACAAAAGTAATGGCGGCAAGTTTGCTAACATAAATAGGCCAACTGCAGGATCGAGGTTCAATAAAACCTTACCAGAGGGAAATCATCCTCTTCAACTATACTCCCTGGGCACTCCTAACGGGGTAAAAGTAACTATTTTACTGGAAGAGTTATTACAGCTTGAAGTTAATGAAGCAGAATATAATGCACATTTAATTAACATACAAGAAGGTGAGCAATTCTCATCTGGCTTTGTAAATATAAATCCAAATTCCAAAATACCAGCTTTGTTAGATAAAAATAATGGCAAGCCTATAACTATTTTTGAATCAGGAGCTATTTTATTATATCTCGCAGAAAAATTTAACTCATTCATTCCCGACCAAACCCATAAAAGAGCCCAAGTACTTAGCTGGTTATTTTGGCAAATGGGAAGTGCGCCATACTTAGGAGGTGGCTTTGGACATTTCTATGCTTATGCTCCTGAAAAGCTTGAATACCCAATCAATCGTTTTGCTATGGAAACCAAAAGACAACTAGATGTACTCGATAAGCAACTTGCAAAAAATAAATATATTACAGGCAGCGAGTATACTATTGCAGATATTTCTATTTTCCCATGGTATGGAGCTTTAGTAAAAGGAAAATTATATGAAGCGGCTGAGTTTTTATCTGTAAATAAGTATCAAAATATTCAAAGATGGGCTGATTTACTTATTAAACGTCCCGCTATACTCCGTGGAAGATTAGTAAACAGAGCCTGGGGAGAGGAGCAACAACAGGTTTTGGAGCGGCACAGTAACGATGACTTTATGAACAAAGATTTATCATTTTAAATTAGACTAATTACTTCAGCTAACCAAGTTGCTTAATTGATAGTCATTTGCATGCCAATAATGCAATATTATCTTGCCTACATTAATTGTGTTGCCGGAGAACTAAAGTCTATTAAATTTATTTAAATTTTAAGCTCTGACTGCCAGCAACTTGCTAAGCCAAAAAACAGTCCATACTATTCTTCGTGTAAACAAACATAAAACTAAGGAGAATTTATGAAATTATTATTCACTATTATTTTAGCCAGTCTTTTTGCTAATACTGCATTTGCAGATAAATCAGATGTTGTTGTCACTGCAACAGACTTCAGCTGTTCTGAGTTGCAAGAAATTGTTGAAGTACATAATGTTGTATACATGAAAGGCCTAGACTCTAGAAATATATATGCAAACTCTAATGATGCTTGTGCAACTGAGAGACCTGACGATAATTACGCATTTTCATTCCAAACATATTGGGAATCTAATGACTCAACAGCTTGTCGCGTTGGCTTTGGTTGCCTTACATCAAGACCACAAAATGATGACTTAGGTGATGAGGATATTCCAGATACAAAAAAATAAGTTTAATATTTTCTCAAGTATAACAGCTTCATTTAATTAAAGCTGTTATACTTAATCTTCACTAATTAATTTTTAATAACAACAGTTTTAGCCATTTTGTCATGCCAGCCCTGGCGTTTTTTATCCCAAATTATACTTAAAAAACCTAAACCAAGTGGAATAAAAGCAATAAAATAGCCAATGTAACGAATGACTAGTCTTGAAGCTGGCACTTTAGCTCCCGTTTCTGAGTCCACAATAGTAAGCTTCAACATATATTTGCCTGGAGTTGCCGCTGAATAAATCCAACATCCCATAACTATAATAAAAGGAATAATATATTCAAAGAATAATTGCGTACTTGTATAATTAGAACCTGGGACCAAAGGATTTATTTTAAATATACCCCATAACACCGCATAAATAATACCATACATCCAAATCGTATCTAATATCGTCGCTAAAAACCTAACTCCAAATCCTGCATAATTATTTTTTATCTCCATAACTCCCCTATGACTAAAGCCGCCTACGATAAACTAAATATCCGTATATTACTCCAAAAATAGCACAAAAAAACATTGGAACCAAACTAAACATCAAAGTATAAACTAAAAAAGCATGTATCAAAATCAAATATCTTAAAGTTATATTTTATAACATTAAAAAATAAAACTATAACAACAGATACACCAACAGTTGTTAAGGCTGTTAGAATACCACCAGTCATGCCAAACAATATTAAGGACTTTTTTTTATTAGTATTGTTAACTTTTTTATAAAATAGCTGATTACAAAAAATAAGTGATGCAAAAAAAATCAAAAAAAGATTCGGAGCCAGCTTAAGAAATGCAGGCCAAAAATCAGAAATTGCCGAGCGCGAAATAAAAACTGAGTATGTTAAAATTAAAAAAATATAAGCAAAGCACCCCAGGTTTAAAATTAATTTATTATTTTTATAATAATTTATCATAAATGTTTTATTTTTCTTAATTACATTTTTTTAGTTCAGAGTAACCATGTTAACAACAAACTATACTCAAAACAAACCTCATGATACATTTCCTAAATCATTTATGTTTAAAATCATATTTTTTTTTATAAAAGGTTTTATTTTTTCAAAGCACAAGCCTAATAGCTTGTTCATAAATGGCATGCCCGGTGTTAAACCCAAAACACTAGGCTAATAATGACCAAGACTAGCCTGTTCATTAGTCTATAAGTTATCAATTTCTCTATTGAACTTATAACTATATAGACAGATAATAAAATATATGAAAGAAGATACTCCTCAAGATGATGATCTTTCCACGATCGATCTCGATGGCCGGCCAGAAGGTGGCTTACGCCGCACTCTTTATATAATTATTTTCGAAGCTGATACATATTTGGGAAAGCTTTTTGATATGGTTCTTTTGTGGGCAATTGTAATTAGTGTTGTCCAAGTTATTTTAGAAAGTGAAAAATCAATTAATCAATATTTTGGTAATACACTATTTTATGCCGAATGGATTTTAACTATCTTTTTTACAATTGAATATATTTTACGAATTATAGTATCTAAAAAACCTTTACGCTATGTAAAAAGTTTTTTTGGTGTTGTTGATTTACTTTCTATTCTTCCAACTTATCTAAGCTTAATTGTTCCTGGCACACATTACTTAATGGTCATTCGTGCACTGCGACTATTAAGAATTTTTAGAATTTTAAAACTAGTGCGCTTTGCAAAAGCTGCTCGAGTTCTGGGTAGCGCTCTTACAGCTAGTAAATATAAAATATTTGTATTCTTAGGTGTTGTGCTATCACTAGTACTTATCATGGGAACTGCAATGTATATTGTTGAAGGCGACTTACAGATTGGCTTTTCAAGTATACCTCGAAGTATGTACTGGACTATTGTAACCATGACCACAGTTGGTTATGGAGACATCGTTCCAATCAGTAGTATGGGCAAATTTATTGCCTCCATTATGATGTTAATGGGTTATGCGATTATAGCTGTACCCACCGGTATTGTTACTAATGAAATTGTTGCTGCTGAAAAAAAAGAATTTAACACTCAAATATTATGCCCTGGCTGCAAAAAACGTCCAATTCCATCTTCAAATTTTTGTCATCACTGTGGCCGAAAAAGAGGCTAAAAAAATAATAAGTTTTCTTGAGTTTGGGCTTCGATAAATTAATTAGCAGAATTGATTTCTGTAGCTATACAAAATGACTTTTTGTTTCATATTCTTTGACCTATCTCGAGCTTATATATATAAATTGGATGAGCAATCTCTTTATAAAACAAGGATAGGCCATGACACAACACAATCAAAATATTGAAGATCAAATTTGTAAACTCGAAAAGCAACTAAAAAATATTCAATCAGAGCTAGTTAACCTGCACTCAAAAAAAGAATTAGAAGAAGTAAATAACTTTGAGTTCGAAGGCATAGAAGGAAATAAATATTTATCCGATTTATTTAGCAATAATAATGAGCTTATTGTTATTCATAACATGGGCATTAGTTGCAACTATTGTACTCTTTGGGCTGACGGGTTTAATGGCATAAGTGAGCATTTACAAAGTAGAGCTGCTTTTGCTTTAACTTCACCCACTGAATTTAAAAAGCTTAGTGCTTTTGCCGACAAAAGAGGTTGGCGCTTTCCATATTTTTCAACTATCGGTACAGACTTTCAAGAGTCATTAGGAGTATTTTATAAAAATAACCAAAAAGAAACAATGATGTCTCCTGCTATGAGCACTTTTATTAAACAGGACAATAAAATCTTTCGTAAAACATCATCAGGTTTTGGACCTGGTGATTTATACTGTAGTCTATGGCATATGTTCGATTTACTGCCTACTAAAACTGAGTGGCAACCAAAAATAAGTTATAATTAATGAACTTTGAAGTCTTTGCTAATAAAGCCAATAAATTTTTATATGAAATAAATGAATCAATTGTGTCAAATGAGTTACAACTTGAAGCTCATTGGAACATAGATCATATCTGTTATCGAGTTGAAAGTGATCAGAGGTATTTAGAGTTAAAAAATGAGTTTTCTAAATTTTCTAGGTTATTAACTGAAAGTATTGTTAATAACCGTAAAATATCTACATTTAAATTACTCACACCACTTAATACAAACCAGTTTAGTGTTAATATTATAGAGCTACCAGCTCCCAAAAAAAATAATAAGTATAAAGAAGGGTTTGAACACCTTGAAGTGGTTTGTGATATTAGTTTTAACCACCTCATAAATAAGTATCACATGTACTCTATAAATAAAAGTGGACTTGAAAAGAGTTTTAACCAAGAACTAGCTGTTAAGTTTAAAAACTTCGCGGTTAAATTTCACCATACTTCACTAGAGTCGGTAGTAAATATTGAAATCAACGAACTTGTGTTTAGCTCTATTCAGAAGCTGGGTGTTTTAAATACACTATCTCCTTTCAACCCTTTAATTGTTGGGACTCTCCCCTTAGATATTCACACACCAAGCTCCGATGTAGATATTATATTTTCTCACACTGACTTATCACAGTTAAAAGAGATATTAGTGAAAAACTACTCTCATTTAGATAAGTTCAGTATTGATTTTAAGCCTGATAAAACACCTAATTATATTTTAGCTAATTTTCAGTTTAATAATACTTTGTTTGAACTCTATGGATCTACAACGCCGACTTTAGAACAAAGAGCCTTTAAGCATTTTAATTTGCAAGAAAGACTTTTAAAAATTGGTTGCACAAAATTTAAACAACAAATTAAAACCTTAAGAAAAAAGGGGTTCAAGACGGAGCCGGCATTTGCAAGTGCAATGAACATCAAAGGTGACCCTTATGAAAATTTACTCGATTTATATAATTCATCCGAACTATCTTTATTAAGTGCAATTACCAAAGACTAACCTATTTTGTATGACTCTTTGAACTTAGTATATCCCCCATTAGCTTCGAGCGTTGTCCTCAAACAATAAAGTTCAAAGATATTATCTACTTATGTCGCATTCGACAAACCACTCCATCACATATAAGTACAATTGTTAATCCTTACAAATCAAGGTATAAAGACATTATGGATTTAAAAGACTCATCATTTAATTACGGCGTATTTATCAAGTTTTTTGCTAAATGGATTTTTATAATGGTTCTAATCACAGGACTACTCATAGGTTACTTTAAATATTTTCACTAATAGATAAATAGGCTATGAAACTATACCATATTAAATAAAATAGCTTTGAAATAATTGATAGATCATCTAGTTAATTTTGTTTAAAAAATTATTCATCGTTTTGACTACAAGCTTTGGGTTTTCTTGCATACTCACATGAGAGCATCCAGCTAAAACCTTAAATTTAGATTTTTTAACCATTTGGCTATACTTTTTAGTAGTTTCTGGTCTTGCCTCGTCATACCTGCCACAAAAAAATAAAGTCGGAACTTTAATTTTATTTAATTTATTTACTTTATTGTACTTCTTTAATGTACCAACAGCGCAAAACTCTGATGGACCCCACATAAATTGGTATATTTTTTTTCCATTTAAATTTGTTTTTTTGCTGCTATTAAATGATTGATTCAATTTAATTTTATCTCTTAGTACATGTTTTAAATAATAAGAAAACATTGCTTCCTTGTAAACTTTTGAGTCAGTAGCTCCGATTTCATGACAATATTTAATTATTTTTTTGTTCTTACTATCCATTTTAGAAATTAAATATTTCGCATCATCACTCCAGTCTTTTGCTGAAAACATAGGAGATCTAAATATAAGTGATTTAATATTTTTATTTTTATTATATAAATAATACTCCAATGCTAATGTTGTTCCCCATGACCCTCCTCCTAAGTGAAAGTTATCTAAACCCCATTTTTTAATTAAAATATCTAGTTCAGTTACGAATGTATCAATATTCCATTTGTTTTTATTTGTGATTGAGCTTTTTCCACAACCCAATTGATCATATAAATACACCGGCCTATTTTTAATGAGTTTTAAAAGCGGAAGATTGCCTTGCATCCCGCTACCAGGGCCCCCATGTAAAAATACTAGAGGAGTATTTTTTTTATTTTTATTAGAAACTTTATAGTAGGTCTTCCCAAGTTTATGCGAAATAAAAGGCATTTGCTCTCCAAAAAAATAACTAAGTCAGCTCAATGAGTATACTTAAAACTAGATATTTAAACAATTATAGAATGACAAAATCGATTAATAAATATAAACAAATAAGATGTTCAAACTAAGAGATTACCAACAACAAGCTGTTGACTGCGCTATAAAATACTTTAAAAAAAAACGTGATCCCGCAGTTATAGTTTTACCCACAGGCGCTGGTAAAAGCTTAGTTATTGCTGAGCTTGCCAAAATTGCCAAAGGGAGAGTGCTAGTTTTAGCTCATGTTAAAGAGCTCATTGAGCAAAACCACAATAAATACGAAAGTTATAATTTAAAAGCTGGTATTTACTCAGCTGGTCTTAATAAAAAAGACTCCGCACAAAAGGTTATTTTTGGCAGTATTCAATCTGTTGCCAATGCTAGTGATGATTTTTTTTCTGGCTTTACTTTGCTTATTATTGATGAATGTCATCGCGTGAGTATCGAAAATGATTCTCAATACTCACAAGTTATAAAAAAATTAAAATTGATTAACCCTTCATTATGTGTACTCGGGCTCACTGCAACACCATATCGCCTAGGCTTAGGTTGGATATACAATTATAGCCACGACGGCATCTCTCGAACGACAGAGCCTCGCTTTTTTAAACAATGTATTTATGAACTCTCTCTCAAATATATGATTAACAATAAGTACTTAACTCCTCCAATCACTGTGAATATTCCTGTGACTTGTTATGACTTCTCAGAGTTAAATGAAAGTGGAAAATCTTTTTCCACAGCACAAATTGAAGAGGTTTTAAAAAAACAAAAACGCTTAACTCCATTAATTGTTAAAAATATTATTGATATTACTGAAAAATATAATCGCACTGGTGTAATGATTTTTAGTAGTACCGTTAAACATGCCAATGAAATTTTAAGCTGCTTACCTAAAAATGAAGCTAAAATTATATTAGGCGAAACTGAAGACTCTGACCGAGATCAAATTATTAATGACTTTAAAGATAAAAAATTTAAATACCTTGTTAATGTTTCTGTGTTGACTACTGGTTTTGACGCTCCTCATGTTGATGTTATAGCTATTCTCAGACCAACAGAGTCTGTGAGTTTATACCAACAGATTATTGGCCGAGGCTTACGGCTCGAAAACAATAAAAAAGAATGTTATATTTTAGATTATACAGGCATGGGTTATGATATTTATAGCCCTACTGTTAACGAAAATAAAACTGTCAAAGACTCTGTCGCTGTCATTATTCCTTGCCCGCAATGTGGGTTTGAAAATAATTTTTGGGGAAAGCTTGATCACGATGGTTATATCCTTGAGCACTATGGTCGCAAATGTCGCGGCGGAATTCACGACCCTGATACCTATGAATACAAAGCCTGTGGATATTTATTTCGATTTAAAATCTGTAATGAATGTGGCCATAGAAATGATATTACAGCTCGTGAATGTACATCATGTAAAAACCAACTCATAGATGCTGATACTAAACTTAAACAGGCTCGTCTATCAAAAAATGCCCACGTACTAACTCCAGACTCCATTGAAATGCTTGAGAGAGCTGATAAAAACGGAAATTCTTTTTTAGAAGTTAAGTACTATGATTTTAATGGTGATTATTTATCTGAAGTTCATTATCTCAACAACCAAACTGCCTTGAAAAAATTTAATATTAATTTTTTACGCTCACATATGAAAAAACCAGAAATGCGTTTGGATATTAAATCTGTTAATCAAGTCGTCAATGCTCAAAATTACTTAAGAATGCCCGCTTATGTTATTGGCCGTAAGCAGGGTAAATTTTGGCGGATCACTGAAAAAATATTTATTGAAGAGATTTCTAAACGAAACATAAAGGACTATTAAGGTGATTAATCAATGAGTAGTTTAGTTTTCTTTGCTGTTTTAGCATCTGCTTTTTTTCAGGCATCTTGGAATTTTTATGCAAAAAAATCAACAGCTCACAAAAGTTCACTTTTATTAGTTGGCTGGTTGTTTTTTGGAGCCTTAGCAGTTCCGATATCAGCTTTATTCACTGACTTTTCCACATTTACAATAAACTCATTATATTTTATTTGTCTTTCTGGGTTCATACACTGTTTTTACGTACTAATGCTAAGTTGGGCTTATACAGTTGGTGAGATTTCAGTGGTATACCCAGTTGCAAGAGGCTGCGGCATTGCTTTCACAACTATCTTTGCCTACCTCTTAAAATTTGATAATATATCTAATTTCGGCATAGTTGGAATTTCTTGTATTATTCTTGGAACTTTTGTTATTGGTTTGGCTGAAGTTCTTAGAAGTAGCAAAGATGCAAAAGCATTTTTCATTGCCGTTGGTGTCGGCATTATTATTTCATCATATTCTCTGGCGGACAGTAGAGGTGTTCAATATGTTCCTGAGTTCTTTTTTGTAGCAATAATAAACTTGGCAACTACTATTTTTGCCTTACCAATTATGCTCACTAAGTTTAGAAAGCCAATTAAAGTAGTTTTGAAAAAACATAAGCTTGAAGCTTTCACAATTGCTAGCTTTGGTGCTTTTGCCTACTTAATTGTATTATGGGCCTTTACAAAAGAACCAACATCCTATGTTGTTGCACTCAGAGAGTTTTCAATAGTAATTGCCACTTTATTAGGTGTTTTTATATTAAAAGAAAAAATATACAAAACTAAAGTGTTAGCCTTAATATTAATTGTTTCTGGAATCATTATAATTAAAATTTCATAATACCAGCTCCATTTTTTGTCACCTAATTTGTAAATTTCTCTCGCCAAATATGATTCAATTTATTTGAAATCAAATATATATGCACTTGAACACTATATAAATTGGACTCAATTATGCTTTAGTTATTGTTGTAAAATTTAATAACTTTGAACCCTACAAAGGCGATTCGTTATAAATTTTATTTAATTTGTAGCGCTTGAGCCTCATGCCTATGGCATATCTCAAGCTAATTTTTTTAGGATTTAAAAGTTTATACCGCATCGTCCAATCAGGACGATTCGTTATAAATTTTATTTAACTTGTAGCGCTTGAGCCTCATGCCTATGGCATATCTCAAGCTAAGGAGAGATAAATATGAAGAATATCAATTGTATCGTTTTAATTGGTTGCTTTGGGCTTAGCATATCATGTACTAGTAAGCCAAAAACTACCGATGTAACTGATATTAAGCCTTTGCAACCACCAATTGTTAATGAACCAATTCCTCAACAACCTATAACAAAAATTCTAAAAAAAGATCCAACCACTCCCGCTATCAGTAATAGCTACACATGTAATGTGGAAGGTACTCCACGCACTATTAAAGTAAATAAAATAAAAGATAAATGTACAGTTGAATACACAAAATTTGGATCAACAACCCAGGTAGCTTGGGGGCAAACTAATCCTAAAATCTGTACTAACGTACTTAATAAAATAAAAACAAATATTGAATTTGCTGGGTTCAAATGTACTTCAAAAACAAATTAATTTGTTTTCACTCAACTAATAAAGCCAAGTAATTATTAAAATACTTGGCTTTTTTTTTTATTATTCTATATAAGTAAATCATGGATCCACTTGAAGGAAAAACACTCGAATTTATTTTGAACGAGCTTGTAAAAGAGCTTGGTTTTAAAAGGATGGGTGAAATTGTTAAAATACGTTGTTTCAATTACGACCCTAGTATCAAATCTAGTTTAAAGTTTTTACGCAGAACCCCTTGGGCTCGAACAAAAGTTGAACAACTTTATTTATCAGATGTACTAAAACTCGATTAAACTATGATATAAACTGTTTATAATTAATTTTTTATTTGGGAATAATAAATATATGCTACTCAAGTTAATACCTACTTTTTTCAAGTATGTCTCACCCGTATTTCCACGCACCACTGCCACTATTGCCTTAAAACTATTTAGTTTTGTTAATAAAAGTAAACGATCAGAAGCTGAGTTAAAGTTTTGGCAAACTGGAGAGTCAATAAATTTAAGCTCAAAAAGAGCTATAAAATCATGGGGTTCAGGGCCAGAGGTTTGGTTAATTCATGGCTGGGCTTCTCGTGGCTCCACATATTATAAAATTATACCTCAATTTACTGAGGCCGGCTACAAAGTGATCACTTGGGATGGACCAGCTCATGGCGACTCCCCTGGTTACTTTATTAACTTAGTTGATTTTGCTAAAGCTCTAGCTAACGACATAAAAGAGAATAAATCAAAACCCCACGCTATTATTGGTCACTCTTTTGGCGGAGCTAGCATGGCCCTTCTTTTAAACTACATGTCTAAACCAAACTTTATTGGTATTATAGGCGCACCAGCAATTGTACCCATAATTTTTTCTAATTTTAAAAATAGAATTAAAATTAACGATAAAGCTTTTAACTACTTAATAAATAAAGTTGAAAAAATTATTGGCCAAACCATCGAAAGCACAAGCTTGATTTCAAATGACCTATCTCTAATAACCAAAGTTATTGTTATACACGATACTGACGATAAAGAGGTTCCATATGACCGCTTCCAAAAACTACAAAAAGCATGGTCAGGTGGAGCTTTTATAACTACAAGTGGACTTGGCCACCATAGGATCATTAAATCTTCATCTACGGCTCAAAAGCTAATAAACTTTATTAGCTAATTATAAACTTTTTTTATTTTTTATATATGTATCAACATTACTTTCTAAAATATCTAAAGGTACCGAGCCATTAGTTAAAACTACATCATGGAACTCTCTAATATCAAAACTACCACCTAAGGCTAATTTAGCTTTTTTTCTTAAGTTTAATATTTTTAATTGTCCAATCTTATAAGCTGTAGCCTGTCCCGGCATTACTATATAACGTTCAATACCCTTCACTTTTTCATCTGTTGAATTTGGAGTATTATCATCTAAATATTTTAAAGCTTTTTCTCTCGACCATTTATAGTGATGGATTCCTGTATCTACTACTAATCTACAAGCCCTCCACATTTCCATACTTAAGCGACCAAAATCAGAATAAGGGTCTCTGTAAAAACCCATTTCTTTAGGGATATATTCAGAATATAAACCCCACCCTTCAGAGTATGCTGTATAACCACCTAACTTTCTAAACATTGGTAAGTTTTTTAACTCTTGGCTAATAGCTAGTTGCATATGGTGCCCAGGCAATGCTTCATGATAAGCCAAAGCCTCCATATCATATTTTGCCACAGAGCTCATGTCTGACAGGTTCACGTAGTAAATCCCTGGGCGCGAACCATTTAAAGCTGGGCTTTGGTAAAAAGCTATACCAGCAGACTTTTCTCTAAAAGCTTCAACTGGCTTCACCACAACATCAGCTTTCGGTTTTGTATTAAATATCAAGTCTAACTTTGGCTTAATATTAGAAATAATTTTATTAGTATCTTTTAAGTAACTTTGTCTTCCTTGTTTTGAATTAGAGTAGTAAAACTTTTTTGATGACTTCATAAATTTAAAAAAGTCATTAAGTGACCCTTTGAAAGCTACTTTTTTCATTATAACTTCCATTTCACCACGTATTCTTTTTACCTCTGAAAGACCAAGCTGATGAATTTGCTCAGCAGTCTTATCAGTTGTAGTTATTCTCTTTAAACGATTTTTATAATAGGCTTTGCCATCCGGCAAACTCCACACACCATCGTTACCTGGACTGACTTTTTTTAACTCTTTCATATAGGCAATAAACTTTGTGTAAGCTGGCTTAACAGATTTTAAAAGTGCTGCTTCTGAGTTTTTTAAAATTTTATTTCTTTTACTTTTAGAGATTTTAGCCTTAACAAGTTTGTCACTTAAATCTTTATACAAAGTACTAGGCTTAGCATTTTTTTGAAAAGGAAATCCAGAAATTATATTTTCACTATCTCTAATTACTTTATCAAAAGAAAAGTTTGGCATGCGAACACCCATCTTTTCTTGTTTTTTTAAATTAACTAATAATTGATCAAAAAACCTATTAAAACCATATAATCGTGATACGTAGTCATTTCCATCTTTTTCATTAGCTATTAAATGCATATTAATCATAAAGCTTGGTATTCTTGAATGATCACCAAACATTTGAGAAACAAAAAAACCATGATAATAATATTTAAAATCATCTTTAGATTCTTTCACACTTTTTTCATAGAGTTTATAACTCACTTTACTCTGAGCATCTAATGCATCATAATTTATTTGTTCAAGTTCTTTTAAACTCTCTATTTCTAAATTTATTGAATCTTGAGCGTACTCATATGAATTATTATTGAGTTTATCATACTGCTCTTTACGTCCTATATAGGTAAGAAAAGTTGGGTATCTCTGTAGAGATTGTTCAAACTGTTTAGCAAAAAATGAATCTAATTTTTTACTTTCAGCTTTAATTTCTTCAATTGTGTAAGTTTTTTTACTACCAGTGCTACAAGATGTTAAGCTTAAGAATAATGTCGAAACTAATAATATTAGCAATTTAATTTTGTTCATAATACACCCTTTTGTTTATAGACTCATACATAACAAAACATGCCTTAAACATCCATAGTTAAATACTTATGGCTATGAATATTATTACTTATGAATAATTATAAATACCTAATTTAAGTTTCTTAAATTATAGCTACTTAATCCGGTAACTTACTTTTAACTTGATCTTTAAACAATAGTATCCCAAATCTATGGATAAAATTTAAATAAATTTCTTTATTGCCTTCTATAGAGTGTCGTGTCGCGCTTCGCGTATCTGCATCTGCTTCACCTAAAAGGTGACGAAGTGCAAAGACGCGCTGCTGCCGTAAGCGTACTCTGGAGAAGACAATAAAGAAATTTATTTAAATTTTATCCATAGATTTGGGTAGTATTCAAAGCACTCACCCATAGTAAGTGCCTCGAAACACTAATATTTACCTCTTATCCTCAAGTGGAACTACAATTTCCGTGCCTTCAACATCTAGCACTAATTTCTTTGCCATAGGGTCTATCTGAGTGTCTTCAATATTAATAGTGGCTGTACGCGGGATAATAGTTGGACCACAATACTTTTCTGTTTGCAGGAAGCCCAACTCTGCATGACAATCAATAACTAAATTCCTAGTCAATCTATCTTTATCACAAAACTTGTTAACATAAATACTAGGACTAATATTATTACAAGTATCACCTAGCAGTGAAAAGTATAATACTTTATCTGTGTAAAAAGCGCTAACTTGTAACTCACTATCCAAAGCTACTTCTAAAGATTCTGAAGTGTATTTTGTCAGTGATAATGTATCTATCGTGTCTCTTAAATTCAGCTTCGGTATGTTAATTTCAAAAGTTTGAGCTTCAACTCTAGCGTCTGAGCAACCTCTTTCCGTTGACTTAACTAAGATCTCAGCTTCACAAGTGGTAACAAAATCTTTCGTTAAAAATGGCTTTGTGCAATTTTTAGCTAAATTTAAAGACGCACTATGTGCATTACACCTATCTACTAATAATGTAAGCACTAGGTTATCACCACTCACAAAAGCACCAAAGTCAGGGCCTGAAAATGCTGAAAGTGAAAACATTGTTGTTAATGTAAAAATTAATTTGCTCATTATAAATCTCCTATAGTTTTAATATAATCCAAGGATGATTTATAAAAAAAATTGTTTATTGTCGAATTAGGAAATATAATCTATTTCAATTAACTTTAGTACTTAAGTGGTAATAGTGGCACCGGCATTTTAATTTATACGTACCTAGTATAAGCCTTTCTTACTGGCATTAATAATAATTAATTCATCGTAAAATAAAATATTATCAGTATCTGGGTATCTCTCATTTATTTCTGCAAGTCCTTGCTCAATTTCTGCATCAGTAAAATAATTAAATGTGGACATAAATCTATTTTTAATCATTTTAAAAAGCCTTGTCTTTTCAATTGTTATTTCTATTTCATATTTTTGTGATGATGTTCGGAAGCCTTCTTGTGACATATAATTTTTTAGTTTGTTTTCTGAGATTTGATTTTCGCTAAATTTTTTTAATGCATCTTGAAAAAAAGGGAAATTAG